>JAYTIP010000398.1:0-8915 GCA_043731745.1 Elusimicrobiota bacterium
TCCAGTACGCGGGGAACATGTAGCTAAAAAAGCTCCACTTGTGCATCATCCCCGCGGCGTGCAGGACGCCGAACGCGAGCGCGGGCAGCCAGCGCGTGAATTCATCTGAAGCCAGCAGGGCCCAGTACGCCGCGGCGGCCAATGCCGTGAGGGGAAGGTCCACGAGCTGGGTGGTCATCAGCTCTTGGACGGCGGGCGCCGCGACGAACAAGACGACGGCGGCTAGGGCCGTCTCGTCGGGCCGGAAGCGCCAGGCGATGCCGAAGATCGAGACCGACAACAACGCCAGGTAAAACCAATTGACCCACAGCGCCGCGGCGGCGGGATTGGCCGAGCCGTAGGAGCGCGACAGGAGAAGGTGATAAGCGGGCGGAAACGGCGGCATGCCCGGCTTGGGTGCCAGATACCAGGCGTCCGCGAGGCGACCTTCCTTCATGGCGTCGCGGTAATCGAGCGCGATCTCCATGTGAATGGCCTGATCCCACGACGGAGGACGCGTCTCGGTCCGGTTGTAGGAGCGCAGGAGGACCGCCTCCAGGCCCACGAACAAGACGAGGCCCATGAGGCCGAAAACGATCGCTTTTCTGTTGCCGGCCTGCGTCGGCGGTATGTAGATGTTGGCGGACATGCGCGGTGGCCATCATAATAAATTTAACGGGCTCTATTTTTGTAGAATCCGGCCCTATGCGAGCGGTCATCCTCATCGGCGGCATGGGCACCCGGCTGCGTCCTTTCACCCTAGAGACGCCGAAGCCGCTTTTGCCCGTGCTCAACCGCCCTTTCCTTGAGTATCAGTTCCAAGTCCTGAGCCGCCACGGCGTGAAGGAGATCGTGCTCTGCACCTCCTATCGCGCGGAGACCTTTCGCAAGGCGTTCGGCACGGGCAAGCGCCTGGGCCTGAAGATTTCCTATGTGCGCGAACGCCTGCCGCTGGGCACGGGCGGCGCGCTTAAGAACGCGCAATCCCTCTTGAGCGGCACGACCCTCGTTCTCAACGGCGACGTGCTCAACGCCTTCGACATCGGCGCTTTCCTTAAATTCCACCGCGCGCGCAAGGCGGAGATCTCGATTGCGCTCACCCGCGTCAAGGACCCGACCTTGTACGGCCTCGTGCTCACCGACGAGAAAGGCATGGTGCGGCGCTTCCTCGAAAAGCCCTCTTGGGACGAAGTCGAGACCAACACCGTCAACGCCGGCGCCTACCTGTTCGAGCCGTCCGTGTTCGCGCATCTGCCCCCCGGCAAGCCGTACAGCCTCGAACGCGGTCTGTTTCCTGAAAGGCTCGTCGAAGGCGGACGCATCGCCGGTTACGTGGCCCCCGGCTACTGGATCGACATCGGCACCGTCGAAAAGTATTTACAGGTTCATCTCGACGTGATGGAGGGACGCACGCCCTTCAAGCCGGGCGCCCTCGCCCGGCCTTTTAAGAACGCCGACGGCGCCCGCGTGTCCGCCGGACGCGGCGTGAAGGCCGCTCCGTTCGTGCGCTTCACCGGCGCGGTCAGCCTCGGCGCGGGCGTGCAGATCGGTCGCGGCGCTCAGCTCACCGACTGCGTGGTCCTCGACGGCGCCGTCATCGGCGACGGCGCGCGCCTCGAGCGCTGCGTCGTGGGCCCCGGCGCCAAGGTCGGCACGCACGCGATCTTGGGTCCCGGAGCCGCGCTGGCCGGCGGCTCGACCGTGGGAGCTTACAGCCAGTTATGAGCTCCGCCATGAACGGCAAGGTGGAACGCGTGCCCAAGCCCTGGGGCCACGAGATGATCTTCGCCCGCGCTCCCAAGTACGTGGGCAAGATCCTCGTCATCAACAAGGGCCACCGCCTGAGCCTGCAATTCCACCGCAAGAAGCACGAGAGCCTCATGGTCCTGCGCGGCAAGCTCTCCCTTCGCCTGGGCAACAAGACGCGCCTCGTCGGGCCCGGCCACGCCTTCACGATCTCGCCCAGGACCATTCACCGCTTTGAAGCGCCGAAAGGGCGCGTGACCCTCATCGAGGTCTCCACGCCCGAACTGTGGGACGTCGTGCGCCTGCAGGACGATTACGGACGGAGAGGTAAATAACATGGCGGACCCGATCAAGTTCGGCACCGACGGCTGGCGCGGCGTCATCGCCCGCGACTTCACCTTCCAGAACTGCCGGCGCGTCGCCCAGGCGATCGCCGATTATGTGAAAGAAGAGCAGATCAAGAATAAGAAAGGTCCGATGTCAGGCCCCATGGTCGTCGGCTACGACAAGCGCTTCCAGTCCGACGCCTTCGCGCGCGAAATCGCCAAGGTTCTCGAGGCCAACCAGATGCACCCCGTGCTCATGGCCGAAGCCCTGCCGACTCCGGCGGTGAGCTACATGACGAAGAAGCTCGGCGGAGTCGGCGTCATGGTGACGGCGAGCCACAATCCCCCGTCCTACAACGGAGTGAAGATCAAAATCGACGGCCGCGCCGCGCTCGACGCCGTGACCAAGGGTGTCGAGACCTGGGTCGACCGCACCGCCCCCACGCGCGCCGCCGAGATCAAGGTGAAGTCCTTCCGCGATGTCTATGTCGCGTACCTCAAGGGCCGCGCCGACCTCGCCAAGATCAAGTCCAAGATCAAGAAGCCCATCGTCATCGACTACATGCACGGCGCGGGGACGGGCTTGATGGAATCCGTCCTGCCGGTCAAGAACCTCGTCGAGATCCGCGCCAAACACGACCCGATGTTCGGCGGCGTGCACCCCGAGCCCATCGAGCAGTACCTGGGCGCGCTCTCCGAGGCGGTCAAGAAAAATAAGGCCGCCGTGGGCTTGGCGCTCGACGGCGACGCCGACCGCTTCGGCCTCGTCGACGAGAACGGCAAGTACCTCACGCCCTGCCAGGTCTTCCCGATGATCGTCCTCTACCTCATCGAGAAGAAGAAATTCAAAGGCAAGATCGTGCAGTCCGTCTCGCTGGGCTACCTGGCCGAGCGCATCGCCAAGGAGAAGAACATCCCCTTCGAGCAGCTCCCGGTCGGCTTCAAGCATGTCGCCGAGCGCCTCGCCATGGGCGAGGCCGACATCGCCGGAGAAGAGTCGGGCGGCTACGCGTGGGCCGCGAAAGGCGGAATCGCCGAACGCGACGGCATGCTCACCGCTCTGCTGTTCCTCGAGATGATGGCCGTCACCGGCAAGTCGCCGTCCCAGTTGTGGAAGGAAGTCGAAACCCGCTACGGCGCTTCGCACTACAAGCGCATCGACTACCGCATTCACAAGGCCGTCGTCGACAAGGCCGTTTGGACGACCAAATTGGTCAAAAAGCTCCCGAAGAAAATCCTGGGTACCGCGATCAAAGAGCTCATCCAGATCGACGGCCTGAAGATCGTCCTCGAAGACGGGCACTGGCTGCTCATGCGCCCGTCGGGCACCGAGCCCCTCATGCGCGTGTACGCCGAGAGCGACAAGGCCGAGCGCACGCAGGGCCTGCTCGACATGGCCAAGAAGTGGGTCGCGCCCAACCTGAATAGCTGATGTTCCCGAAAAAGGCGATGCTCCTGGCGGCCGGCGCGGGCACCCGCCTGCGTCCGCTGACCTACGAGACGCCCAAGCCGATGGTGCCGGTCGTCAACCGGCCCGTGATCCATCACGTCCTCGACAACCTGCTCAAGCACGGCGTCGAAGAGGTCATGATCAACCTGCACATGCACCCCGAGCAGGTGCGCGGCTACTGCGGCGACGGCTCGCGCTGGAGCCTCAAAATCCGCTACTCGCACGAGCCCAAGCTCATGGGCACCGCCGGTTCGATCAAGAAGACCGAGAGCTTTTTTAAGGACGGTCCGTTCTTCGTCATGTCGGGCGACGGCCTCTCCGACATCGACCTGACCGCGATGTGGAAGTTCCACCAGAAGCGCGGCTCGGTCGCCACGATGGCGACCAAGCGCGTCGAGGCGCGCTTCGAGTACGGCGTCACGCTCACCGACGCCAGCCAGAAGATCAAGGGCTTCATGGAAAAGCCCTCCTGGGGCGATGTGTTCTCGAACAAAGTGAACACCGGCATCTACCTCTTCGAGCCCGAGGTGCTCAAGCTCATCCCCAAGGGCAAGGCGTACGATTTCGGCCACGGCCTGTGGCCCAAGCTTCTGAAGATGAAGAAGCCCATCTACGCCTACGAGACGGACGCCTACTGGTGCGATGTGGGAAACCTGACCGAGTACCGCCGCGCCCAGGCCGACTGCCTCGAGCGCAAGGCGAAGATCAACATCCCCGGCGTCGAGATCCGCAAAGGCGTCTGGGTCCAGGAAGGCACCGTCGTCGACCCCAAGGCGAAGCTCAGCGCCCCCGTCGTCATCGGCAAGGGCTGCCGCATCGCCGCGGGCGCTAAAATCGGGCCGTGCACGGTCATCGGCGACCGCGCGAACATCGGCAAGAAAGCGAGCCTCGAGCGCTGCATCCTCTTCGACAATGTGACGGTCGGCGAAGGCGTGAACCTGACCAACTGCATCATCGGCCCCAACGGCCACGTGCGCGAGAACATCTCCGTCTTCGAGGCGGCGGTCCTCAACATCCGCTCCTGATGCGCGCGGCTTTTCTCGCCGCGGCGCTCGTGCTCGGCGCGTGCGGCCCGCGCGCGCCCAAAGGTTCCGTCGCGGTTACGCTTGATCCCGGAGACCGCGGGTTTCTGTTCGACGGTCCCAGCCGGCGAGTCTTGTTCGTGCGTGGGACTTACCCCGAGAAGACTTACGCGGGCTTCGCCGACCTCGAGACCGGGCGCGCGAACCTCCATCGGTCGCCGGTACGGGCGCTCGTGTCCGTCGGCTCCGCGCGGCCGAATTCGAAGCGGGCGCTGTTCATCGCCAAGCCGATCGTCGACGAAAATGCCGGCGAACGGCCGCAGGGCGGAATCCTTCTCGATACCATTCCGGGTAACGCGGCGTCGGACCGCGCCCTCCAAATGACCCGTTCGCTCGAACCCCGTTGCGTCCTGGAAACCGCCTGGTCCGCGGGTGCCCTCGTGATCTCGTCACGAGTCGAAGGCCCGGCCTATCTGGGCCGCTGGCGCGACGGCTCGGAAGCTCTCGATCCGATCATGAACTTACCGCCGGGCATCGCCGCGTGTACGGCGTCCGCGCGCCTGCCGCGCCTCGGAGTCGTCCTCGAAGCGAGAACCGGGGCGAGCTTTAAGGTCTGGGACGTCGATCAGAAAAAAGAAATTTCCACCGTGGCTCTCCCTGAATATCCGTCCATCGTGGGACGAGCCGAGGACGGCCGCCTGTTCGCGACGTGGAGGAGTGAAACCTCTCAAGAATCGGTCCTCGGCTCTTTGGACCCGGAAACGGGTCGCATGACGGGGCTGTACGCGTCCTCGGATACGATCGTCTCCGCCGTCGCGGTTCCCTCCGGCGTGGCCGTCCTCCTGCGGGACGACCGAGAAGTAGACTCCAAGGCGGCTCATCTCAAACCTCAGAAAGTCGTCGTGGTCGGACCCGGACGCGAAACGCTCGTCTCCCGCGCGTGGACTCGGCTGCCCAGCAGCCTCGTCGGCTACGACGCGGCGACGAACCGGTTTATCCTCGCGGTCGTCGACACGGAATATGCGGCGGTGTGGGCGGTCCCTCAGGACGAGCCGGGCTTCAACGCCGCGGCCGCTCAGGTCGAGCGCGCGACGAACCCTTTCCGCAGACGGATAAAGCCCGCGTTGGGAATCCTTTTCAGCGCCTTCTTCCTCCTCACCCTGCTGATCGGCTTGTACAACGCGAGCAGCGGCTCGACCTCGTGACCTCGCGGCCGAGCGCGGCAATCGGGCTCGTCGTCGGCTTCATGCTCGCGGCCTGCGCTAAGCCGCTACCGCCCGGCGTAGCGCGACTCACACCTCGCGACAGCGGCCTGCAATCCTTCGTCTGGAGCCCTTCCTCGCGCCGTCTGGCTTACGTCGAAGGCCGCTTCCCCAGCCGCACCTATCTCGTCATCGCCGATCGCGCCACAGGCAAGCGCACGCGCGAACGAGTCAGCGGCTTCGTGCTAGGCCGGGGGCTCGCGCTGTCGCGCGACGGCTCGCGCGCGCTCCTCGACGCCGGCAAAATTACGCATAGCGCCTCGCGCAACGAGCCGGTCGAACGCGTACTCCTGCTCGTCGAGGCCAACGGCGGCCGCGTTCTCGAACAGGAGGTCGTGGGCAACAACGCGGTGCTCTCGCTCGCCCAGCCCGCCTGGGCGTCCGGCCCCGTCGCCGCGTGGAACGGCCGCGACGGTCCCGTCTGGAAGACCTTCGGCGCGGTCGGGGAAAGAGGCTCTTTGCAAGGACCGCCCGCATGGAAGGGCCTCCTGCTCGACGAGCCCTTCCTCGTCGTCAGCGGACGAAGCGCCCAGCCGCCGCGCCTGGCCGCCTTCGACTTGCGCACCGGACGCGCCGCTCACGATTGGACGGCGGCGCTCAGCATCGTGGCGCTCGGGCCGGCTCTGCACGGCGGCGTCCTCTCCGCGCGCTGGGTGCCCGAGACCGGCCATTTCGCGCTCGAAGTCTGCGATCCGGTGTCCGGTTCGCGCAAGGTCATGCTCGAGGCCGACGGCGAAATCGAAAGCGCCGTGGAGACCGAGCGCGGCCTGTTCGCGATCGCCAAGGACACCACTCGGCGCAACGGCACCGGCAAGGACTTCCTCGCGCCCCGGGTCCTGCTCGCCATCGAAGCCGGCGGGGCCCGCTGGAGCGTACCGTGGTCCTTTCACCAGGGAGCCTTCCTCGGCGCGGACCCCGTCGATGGACGCCTGATCTTCGCCGTGACCGACCGCGACCGCCCCGGCGTCTGGGCGGTCGAACCGACCCCCGCCGCGCTCACCGCGGCGGGTGCTGCGATCGACCTGTAGGCCCTGGACCTCCCGAGGTGGGTCCTTAGCCTCTATTGTCCTGGAGTGCGGCGCGGTAAAATAACCCCGATGCGCGCCCTGCTGGCCGTCCTGCTGCTCGTCCCCTCTCCGTCCTTCGCGCAGACCGTTCGCGTCTCGCTGTCCGCCCAAAGCGCTCCGGCCCCGGTCATCCTCGCGCCGTCTTCGCTGTCGCCGCTGGTTCTTCCCGCCGCGCTCCCCGCGGCCGCTTCGCTCGCACCGGCCTCGCTCGCGCCGGGACTCGTTGCCGTAGCACCCTTAGCACCTCTCGTGCTGGAGTCGATCGTTCCCGCCGCCGCGAAGGCGCTATCCCCGGTCCCTGCGCCGGTCGCGAAGGCTTACCTCCCCAACGCACCGCTTCCGGCGACCGCGGCCCTGGCCGACATCGTCGCCAACCCCGCGCTCGCGGGGGCGCTCTTCGACGGGATCACGGGCGTCGAGTCCACCCCGAAGGAGCAAGCCGAGTTCGCGCGCCTTGCCGCGGGGCTCTACGCCGCGGCGCCGGGCTCCGGCGTGTCCGCCGTGAAGCTGCGGCGCTCTCTGTCGCGCGCGACGAAGGACCCCGAGAAGGACGCCTCGCGCCGGCGCCTGCTGCGCGCGCTGCTCGATCTGCCGCTGCTCACCGCCGAAGGGATGGTCCGCGTGAAGTTGCGCACGCCGTCGCCCACGGAACTGCGCGCGTCATTGCTCGCCGCAGGCTGGAAGAAAAAGGGCGGCGTTCCGGTCGCCGACGCCGTGATCGTGGGCGGCGGGCCGGCGGGATTGTCGACCGCTCTCCAGGCCGCCGACAAGGGCGCCAAGGTCGTGCTGTTCGAGGGCGGCTGGCTCGCGCAGAGCTTCTCCGACGCCGCGATGCGCCCCGTCTACCGCATGCGCACGAACTCGATCCGCAACTCCCTCGCGCAGGAGCCCTTCTCCGACGCCGCGCTCGTCAAGCGTGCGGGTCTCGTCGCGGACCTCAAGGAGCTGCGCGCGAAGGGCAAGGACGCGGACGCGCGCCGCTTCGCGCTCGAGGGCCGTCCGCCCGTGGGCAACGCCGTCGCCGGCCTCGCCGACGAGGATCCCGCTGTCGCGTCGGCGCGCGTGGAACTTCTGCAGCATTTCGCGCGAAGCGCCGCCGAGGTGGAGCGTTTGGGGTCGCGCATCGTTGAGAAGGCGCCCGTCGAGTCGGCCCGCAAGCGGCCCGACGGCCTCTGGGAAATCCGCACCGCGGCGGGACATGTGGTGCTCGCACGCAAGCTCGTGCTGGCGCAGGGCCAGGTCGGCGGTTCGGTGCAGCACGCGAAGGATCCCGCACCCGCGGCTTCGGCCTTGCCCGAGAGCGCGCGGCTCGTGCTCAACGGCCGCGCGGACCTCGAGGCGAAGGCCGCTTTAATCGGCTCCGCCGTGCGCGCGCTGCGACGCGGGCGCGCGCCGCCCGCGATGCCCGTCGTGCACGACTCGCTGCTCGGCGCGCCCGAGATCCGCGAATACCTAAGTCTTCTTCCCAAGGGCGCCGCCGTCGCCGTGATCGGCAGCGGCGAGTCGGCCGCGAAGGCCGTCATGGACGCCCTGCGCGTGAACCCGGGCCTCAAGGTGCATCTCTATGTGAAGGACGCGCTCGCCGAGGCCCAACTCCAGATCCCTTCCTCGCACGCGACCCCCGACGCGATCACGCTCGCGCAGCGCGATCCCGAGGCGGCCAAGCGGACGCTCGCCGAGTGGAAGGCGTTCGGCACGCCGATCACCCCCGCCACCTTCGCCGATCTTAAGGCCGAGGCCGCGCGCGGCCGCGTCGTCGTGCACGCGCTCGGAAAGCACTTCGACGCGCGCGAGGGCGGCTCGATCAAGGCTTCCTGGAACGGCGCGGCGCTCACGCTCCGGAGCGCCGAGAGCTCCGTGCGGATCACGGGCGCGTTCATCTGGGCGTCGGGCTACGACCGCCGCGCGCTGCGCGCGGATCCGCTCACCGCGTTGCTCGAGAAGGCGGGAGCGCTTCGTCGCGCGGGCGGCACGGGCTTCGACGCGAACGAGTTCGCCGTCGGGCCGGACCGTCTCGCGAGCGCCGCCGCTCCCGACCTTTACCTCGCGGGGTCCCAAAGCTT
>JAYTIP010000399.1:0-4077 GCA_043731745.1 Elusimicrobiota bacterium
CAGAAGATCCCGCGCGGCGCCCTGCCCGAGAAGGCGCCCGCCACGCTTCACATCCGGATCGCTCCCCTCGTCGTGCCGACGAGCGCGGCACTCGAAGTCCTTGGCTCGGGAGGAGAAAAGCTCCTCGGCGGGCCAGGCGACGTGTCAGGCGACAGGGCCTTTCTGACGATGCCGTTGCCCGACTCGCTGCTTGCCGCCAACCGACGGGGCCCCGTCACGATTCTGCTCGTCTCTCACGGGCACTACGATCCGGTGCACTTCCTCGTGTTCCCGGTCATCCCGCCGCCGTGGGGCCCCGCGGCCCGCCGCGAGGAAAGCGACGAGCTCTCGCCCGCCTCCGGAGTCCCGTTGGGCTCACTCGACTGGTGGGCGCATCCGGGGGAGCGGTGAAGACAGCACTTCGGCGTCTCCCGATCACGGAGGCGCTTGCGCTCGCAGTTTTCGCGTTCGCGACTCTCCTGTACCTGCGGGGGGCCGTCAAGGCGCGTCCGAGCACGGCCACCGGCGCCAATGACTTGCAAATCGTCCGTGCCTGGATGAATTCCGGGCACCTTTCAGATCACCCCACGGACAACAGCCATCTCGCAAAGCCCGGCTACCTTCTGTATTTGCGCCTGCTGCTGCCCCACGCCGGTGCAGATTCAGCTGAAAACAGGCGGTTTCTCATCTTCAATTCTCTGTGGATTCTCGTTGGTGCGGCGATCGCCATGGTCGCCATCAAACGATCCTCTGGAACAATCCCCGCACTGTTCTTCCTGACGTTCTTGCTCCTGTACTTCCCCGCCCGAGACTCGGCCGACTACATCGCCAGCGAGCCCGCGGCGATAGGCCTGGGTCTTCTTTTCGTAGCGGCGCTCTCCATGGCGAAAGCCGGCCCTCTGGTCTATGCGCTTGCACTTCTCTCTGCCGTTTGCGTGTGGCTGCGGCCGAACCTAGGTTTGTTCCTGTTCTTGATTCTCGTGCTCGTGCAACTCCAACGGGGCGCGTCAAGAAAGTGGCTATCGGTTGCGGCGCTCGGGCTGACCTTTGCCTGTGGGCTCGCATTCCTGAATCTCGCAGGATCGCTTGCGGGCATGTCGGTTCGCCCCCTGCGCTCGAGCGATACGGCCAAATCCCTCCTTTGGGGTACGGCCGACTACTATTGGAAACCCGACGTCGTTGGAGGATGGCCAACCGGCGCGACCGAGGCCGAGACTGCTCGCCTGCAAAGGGAGAAAACGCGGGCGCGATGGAAGGCGCTTCTGGGCGGAGATGCGGCAAGTCGAGATCGCGCACTGAAGTGGCGTATCGGCCATTCGATACTTTCGGCGGAGCAGCTGCCTCCGAGGCTAACCAACGCTCTTTACATTGAAGCCGATAAGGCTATGCGCAGGTGGTGGTGGGCGCTGTCCGCGTTGCTGATTGCGGCATCCGCAGCCATAGCGGTGCGTGGAGCGGGTAGCTGGCGGTTCGTGCCGATCGTTGCCGTTATGGCGATCGTGGCCCAAGGGTTGGCGTTCGGTGCAGATCCGCGACTCGCAATGCCGTTCATTCCGGTCATCGCCTTTGGACTCGCCATTGCCCTGCCGTCAATTCGGAGAGACCAATGGGCCCTCGGATCTGCCTTCACGAGTCTGCTCGTCGTTCTGTCGCTCGTTGCAAGTGTTCCTGACTCGGCTGACTCTGACTTCGCAATGATTGTCGGACCGGGCCGGGTCATAGAGCAACGGGTTTCACGAGGGCATTTTCGTCAAGCATTGAGCGCTCAACTTCACCTCAGGGTCCTGCAGGAACCCCCCTTTCCACTTGGACTGAAGGTCTATGGAAACGGAAGACTGCTGCTAAGCCGGGCCCCCCTGGAATCCGCTGACTATCCGGCGGCGTTGGTTGCATTGCTCAATGCGACGGATGTCCAGACGGCCTTGCGAGACGGTCTTCTTGTTCGGCTGGAGACCTTCGGAAGCGCTTCTACAGACTCTGCTTTTGCCTACTACCCGGTCGTCCCTCCGGTGTTCAGCGGAGAGTCGTCGATGGACGGAAGCACAATTCTCCCGTCGGGATATGGAGGCTCAACGAGGGGCGGCATTTCGGTGTGGGTCACTACGACCGGGCCTTGAAGTCTGCCTGGCCCGCAGCATTGGACGCTCGTCGGCGGGGGGAATGGCTTCGCCCGTCGGACCAATTCGAGCGCCAAGCACGAGCGCGAAGGCCGGGAAAAGCGTCAGGGCGAGGCGACGAAAGGCCGAGTCGATCGCATAGATCGGTCCGAACGCGGACAGCGAGAAGGCGAGCGCGTAGCAAGCAATCTGCGCCGCGAAGACGGGCAACAAGGAGTCCCCGATTCCCCGTCGGGTGACCAGAAGGTATCCGGCAATCGCGAGCAGGGGAATCAGAGCCAGGCGCGCCTCCGTACCAACCAATCTGCCGATGACGGTCGCGAAGAGCGCCGGCAGCTCCGGCCAACGGTGTGGCAGAAACAGGGTGAAGTCGAAGTCGCGGCGCGCCTGTGGCCCGCTCAGGATTCGGAGCAAGCCCGAATGGGCCACCAACGGCGCCAGAAGCGCCGCAACGCCTCCGCGCCACGACCGATCGGGGTGCCGCCGCAGCCGGACGAAGAGCAGCGCTGCCGAAAACAGCACGAATACCGAGCCCTCCTGCTTGATTGAAACGCAGAAAAGCGACGCCGCCGCCAGGCGCGCGAGGCGGGCGGTCGAGGCGCCCTCGAGAAAGTCGAGCAAGGCGCAGCCAACGAGTACGAACGCGAGGGCGCATGGGACCTCAGCCGTCCCCACATTCACGGCCTGATAGAGCGGGAAACAGAGGGCGGCCAGGGCGGCTGCCCCGGCCCCCGCAAACCGAGAGACACGGCGCCCAAGGAATCCTGCGAGCGCAAGCAACGTCGCAAGTTCGCAGGCGGGCCAGAGCAATGCGAGTACCTGATCACTCCATGCACCGACGAGCGCCGCGAACAAGGCGAGCGACACTGGGACAAGCAATGGATACTCCCTGTGGGCCCAAAAGAGGGCGGGATCCGTAAAGAGTCGCCGCGGCAGCGCCGACGCCTGAAAAATGATCTTTCCTTTCAGACCCCAAATCGCGAGGTAATCCGTGGCCCACATGGGCTCGGAAAGCGCTTGAACGAGGAAGAGGCTCCAGGCCGACGCCGCCACAACCGCGAGCAGGACGAGGGCCGCGCGCGCGCCGCCCTCGCGGCCTCTGCACGGAACCGTGACGCGGCGGGGCCGGCTAAAGGCAAGGCTTATGCCCACGATGAGCGCGTCCACAAGCAGGATCTTGCCCATGCCGGCCGCAGAGCCTGCGAGAAGGTAGCCGAGGAAAATAGCGCACTGGGTCAGAAGCCCGCCGGCAAAACTCCAAGCCGCCTTCTCGAGCCTGGTCAGGCCGTCGGAAAACAGGCGCACGACCGCCCATCCGACCGCCTCCGTCGCAGCGAGCGCCAAAATTATACTGGCCACCCCGCCGGCGAACGTCATCGCCGCCAGAGCGTCCCCTGGGCGATCGGATCGCCCTCGGGACCGTGCTCGGTCCGATAGGTTGCCATGAATTCAGCCTCGTCCGCTCGCGGTCCGTCCACGACACGGCGCGGCGCAAGCAGGTAGACGGCGAGATACGTGTACGTGTCTGGCGCGCGCGGCACGAGAACGGCGACCGTCGCGTCCACGGGCGTCCGTCGCCGGACGTCGTCGAGGAAGGCCGCGTACGCGGGATCGAACCAGAAGCGCGTGCCCTCGGCGCTCGAGATCGACTCGCCGCGAAAGGAGCGCGCGAAGAAATTCCATCGGCGTGCGAGCTCCCGCGGCCGCAGCACCGCCGCCATCGAGACTCCTACGACCGCGAGGAGCGCGACCGCGAGGACGCGGATGAGCCCGACGAGCGAGCGGGAGCTAGGGTTCGTGCCCGTCATCGGCGACGACCCGGTTGCGCAGTACGCCGACGCCGCCGATCTCGACCTCGACGACGTCACCGTGCGCGAGCGGACCGACGCCGGCGGGCGTGCCCGTCAGGATCAGATCGCCCGGCAGGAGCGTCATCATGCGCGAGATGTAACCGACGAGAAACGCCGGCGAAAAGACCATG
>JAYTIP010000400.1:0-5506 GCA_043731745.1 Elusimicrobiota bacterium
GAACACCTGGCGCAGGCCGGCCGGCGCGACCTTAAGCTCGCGCGCGAGGTCGTCGACGAGCGGCCACAAGGTCGGTTCCTTGGCTTTGAGCACGCGCGACGGGAATACGGTGTCGAGCAGGACCTTGCCGCGCTCGTCAAGAACGCGCGGCACGAGCGCGAGGGCCCCCGCGGGCAGAGAGAGGGCCTTCCAATCGAAGGTCAAACGCGTTCCGCCCGAAAATGAGTCGACGGTCGCCCGCGCGAGGACCAGCGGACCGGGCCCCGCCATGCGCGGGGCGGGTATGGGACGCGACTCGCGTAGCGCCGCGTCGAGCACCATGGTGCGAACCGCCGTGCAGCCCGGATTTGGACGCAGCGTAAGCAGCTGCGACGAGCCGTCAGGCAAAGACAGGTCCATGGCGGACAGGCATTCGAACCCGCGCGTCGCGGGAGCGTAAGAAAGCACGTTGTCTTGCGCCCCCGGCGACCAGGTGAATTCCGACGGGCCCCAGATGGTCAGGTCGTTGAAGGCCACGAGCCCCCGGCGCGTCGGCGTCGCGTGGTAGTCCCCTACGGCAATCGCGCCGCGTCCGAGCGCCCGCCCCCCGGCGAGAATCACGTCGTGATGAAGATTGAAGGCGGGCGCCCGGCGCAGATAGCGCGGCGCTCCGACGAGGTAAAGAGAATCCACCGGCCCGCTCAGCGCCCGGACCGACGCATCGAAACGGTCGCGCAGGCGCCGCGAGTCGATCCACTGCGTCCCCTCGCAGACATCGGCGACGGCGGCCATCGCGAAGAAGAGGACGCCGATCACGAAGGCGGCGCGGGCCGCCTTGGGCCGGCGCTCGACGACGAGCGCCCCGAGCGAGCAGATCATGATCGACCAGCCGACGGACGGGATCAGGCCGTGGCGCGGGCTGATGAACCAGAACAGATTCGGGCCGTAGCCGAGCGCGGTCCAAATCGCGCCGAACAGCGCCGCCACCTTGAGTTCGTCGTGGTGAGGCTTTTCCTCACACGCCCACTCGCGCGCCGTTTTCACCCACCAGACCGCCCCGGCAAGAGCGCCGGCGGCGGCCAGGGCGATCAGCGGCCAGGGCGCCTGCGGCGTCGACGGCCACGGGAAAGTACCGACGAGTTGCGAGCGCAGGGCGTCGTATAGCCTGCGGATCAGCTCGCCGGTGCGGATCACCGGGCGGCCGCCGGAGGCGTAGGGTGACATGTACCGAATCGTGATGTGCGCGACATTGAGGGCCAGCGCCGCCGCGGCGGCGGCGGCGTAGCGCGCCGGGCGCGGCTTCGGATCCCCACGCCAGGCGGCGACGAGCAGGAGCGGCCACATGAAAAAGACCTGGTCGTAGGTGAACAGCGCGAGCGCGAAGAGGAATAGCGCGGCGCCCAGACGCGCCCCGTCGAGGGCGAAAAAAAAGGCGGCCAGAAGAAAAAGAAGGGGCGCGTGACATTGCGGGATCAAGGTGATCCAGAAGTGCGTCTCGCCGTGATGCGGCATCAACGCGAACATCGCCGCCGCGGCGAGTGCGACGGACGGGCGTCCCGTGAGGCGCCGCGCGAGCAGGTAGACGAGCGCCGCGGTCGCCGCGTCGCACAGAACCGAGACCGCGTGCATCGCCGCGACCGACCCCGCCGTCAGTCGCAGGAGCGCGTAGAAGATCGGAATATGGAGGTTCCGCACGGGGACATACTCGATGAACTGGCGCCACAGGCCGTGGGCCGTGACGCCGTCGAGATTGGCGAGGAAGGTGAAGTCGTCGAGATAGACGCCGCACAGGACCACGGTCGGCGCGAAGACGGCGGCGGAGAGGACGGCCGCCGCCCACGCGCCGGGACGATCCCGTTCGGCGCGCATGAATCAGCGGTGCGGGACGCCCTTCCGGGTCGAGGTCGAGAAACCGGGGTCGGGCGGGGCGTTGGGATCGGGCTTGGAATTCAAGACGGGAAGGAAGTCCTGGGGGCGCGTCGGGTCGCCGGCGCCGGTGCTCGTGCGCGGCGTCGCGGCGGCGCGGGGCGAGAGCGGAGCTTCGACGGGAGCCGTCACGGACGCGCCGCGGCCGAAAAGAATGTACAGCGCGACCGCCGCGGCGATGACGAAGGGGCCGAGCTCCCAGAGCTTGCCTTTCACGCCGACAGTCTAGCGCTTATTTTTTCGGGGCGGAAGCCGGGCAGAACGAATGAAGCGCGACGAAGCGCGTCGCCTCATCCTTACCCAGGACGACGAAGTAGGCGGGCTTGGCGGAGCCGTCGAGAGTCAACTCGGGGCCGCCGAAACGGGCTGAATGAGCCGACATCCACGCGCGAAATCGCGCGAGCTCCGCTCGTTGCTCATCGGGCTTCGGCGCGGACGCGAGGGAGATATGCGCCTTGAACACGCCGTCGAAGCGGTCGCGTTTGCGCAACCCCGCCTCGGTCATCGCGTCGCGCTTGGAAATCAGGCGCTCGTCCCACTCGTTGGGTACCGGCCCCAGGTTCAGCGCGACGATGTTTTTCTGGGGAGAGAACAAATCGGGCAAGGAGCGAAGGGTCACCGGCCCGCTTGAGACGTCGGGGCCCTCGAGACCGAGCTTCTCCATCTCGTCGAGCTTGGCCGGATCCCAGCCCATGCCCATGAAGGCTAAAGTGATGTGCAGATTTTCCGTCTTCTCGATGCGCAGGCCCGGGAAAGCCTTGAGCAACTCAGGCCGAGCCTTGTCCCAGTTCTTGCCGAAGGAGGTCGAGCCGAGCGGGATCGCCGAGAACAGCAGGACCGCGCCCTTGCCGTCTTTGTCGAGCGCCTCTTTGGGGCAGTTCAGCGCCGCGGCGGCGGTGCGGACGAGCAAAGAGCTCAGCAGCGCGGAGAATAGAAAGCGTTTCATTTAGCGTCGTTCCGCGGCCAGCATGTCGTTGAGACGGCCGATCAAGGCACGGATCGTGGCCGAGCCGCGCTCCTTCGCCTGCAGGACGTTGGACTGGGTCTCGTCGGAAGTCTTGCCGACCGAGAAGGCGAGCGAGGCCGGCATCGACTGGGCCATATAGAGGTCGTTGCCTTCGGGCTTGAAGTCGTCGCCGAACACCGCGACCTGGCTCTCGTCGTCGATGAGGCCCTTGGCCTTGAGCATCTCCATCGCCTTGCGCGCGCCGGTTCCCTTGTGCGCCTTGAAGTACTGGACGTAAGGCACGTGGCGCATCGTCGGCATGGGCTTGAGCTGGACGAGGTAGCCGAAGCCGTGCGCCTGGTTGGCCTCGGCCAGGGCTTCGTACAGAGCCTTGTCGAGCTCCTGATGATTGCGCAACTCGATCAAGGTGCGCGAGTCCTCGTAGAAGATCTTGTAGTCTTCGGGCTTCAAGCCGAGCTTCTCGGCGGCGGCCTCGAACACGGGCGTGATGCGGGCGCGCTCGGCGTCGTCGAAGCCGACTTCCTTCCACGCGGGCTCGGCGGGCGTGGCGCCGTCGGCGCCGTATTCATAGACGCGCGCGCCGGACTGCACGGCGAAGAGCATGCCCGCGCGGGTCTTCGCGTCCAAGCGGTCGCCGAGCAGGTTCGTCATGCCGTTGTGGTCGCCGGTGAAGAAGTGGTTCGTGCAGACGACGACGCTGACGCCGAGCTCGCGTAGGCGGCGCAGCAGGCCGACGAGCTCGTCGGAGGCGACGACGGCCTTGTCGTCGGGCGTCTTGTCCATCAAGGTCCCGTCGTAGTCGGTGATGATGGCCTTGATGCCCTTGGACTTCAGCCTCGCGGCCATCGCGGCCGCGAGTTCGTCGAGCGAGCGCTCGCGCGACTCCGGGGTCGCCGGCGCGTCGGTCTTGAAGTTGGTCGCCGAGATCTTGTTTCCGAGCCAGCGCGGCGCCATCCAGAGAAGAAGACCGATGACCGCGAACATCCCGAGCATCGGCCACAGGGCCATCGGGAAGGAGAGCGCGTGGGCGACGGCGCCGACCGAGGCGTAACCGAAGGCGGCGGCGATGGCCGAGAGCGCCGAGCGCAGACCGAGCAGCTCGCCGGTGTGCTGCGCGTCGGCCTTCGCCTCGCGCTGGACGACGGTGTCGATCGTGATCTTGTTGGGGACGTTGACGAGGCCGATGATCAGGATGCCGAGCAAGAGCGCCGGGATGTTACCCCAGAAGGCGAGCGGCACGGCGAGCGAAGAGAGGCCGATAAAGGCGTAGCGCATCCAGCCGCGGTCGCTGAGCTTCGTCGAGACCGCGTACAATCCGCCCGCGATCGCCATGCCGGCGGCGGCCATGGCGAGGCTCGCGGGGAAGAGGTAGAGGCCGAGCCACGCGCCGAGCGCGCCGAGGACGATCGCGCGAACGACCGTGTTCCAGCGGCCGGGAAGGTTCAGCATCGTCGAGCCCGCGAGAAGCTGGCCGAAGAACAGCGAGCCCTGGAGCTGGCCCTGCATGAGCGCGCCGCCCTTGAGCGCGTTGGCGGAGAACGGGATCAGCATCGAGCCGACGGGGTACACCACGAAGGAGTACGCCATGCTCAGCAAGGTGCCGGTGCGTAGAACGGGGTTCTTCCACAGTCGCGCCAGGCCCTTCGAGGTCGAGATCAGCCCGATCAGGGCCGCGGCCACGAGCGCCAAGGCCGCGAACTGCGGGACGACGGCATGAAGGCCTAAGTACAGCGCGCCGCCGGCGGCCATGACGCCGGTCCAGATCTTCAGGTTGCGGCGGCGTCCGGCCGAGGCCTCGGCGGCGTTCTCCGGCGCGCCCGTCGCCGCGGGCTTCGCCAACGCGACGTTGGGAATCGAGAACCACTGGATCGCGGCGCCCGCCGCGGCCAGCACCGCGCTGACGACGAACATCGCGGACAGTCCGTGCACGGTGCCGAAAGAGGAGACCAAGGAGTCCGCCCAGCGCCCCGCCATCAGGAAGGTGCCCAGGATGACATTGAGCCCGATGAAGTTGATGTTGGCGGCGGCGTTGAGGACCGAGAGGCGCTTGGGGTCGGATCCCGCGAGCGCCGGCATCATCTTGTCCTCGGCGACGAGCGAGCTCGCCACGTTCCAGCTGTTGAGGAGAGCGACGACGAGCAAGGGCCAGAAGCCGACCGCGTGCGCGGCGACGAGCGCGGGGATCGCGAGCGCCATGGCCACGCGAATCACGCCGTTGAAGGCGAACATGTTTCGGAAGCTCAGCTTGTCGGCGACCATGCCGCTGAGCGGCGCGAGCAGGATCGCGGCGACCGCACCCAGCGACATCAGGTCGGTGTAGCCCTGGACGCCGACGAGCGCCTGGGCGAGAAGCGGATAGGAGATCACGCCGGCCAGGATGAAGCCGATCAAGTACAGGCTGCGGCCGATAAGCCAACCTTTCAGGGCCTTGGCGCGGGTCGCGTCGTCGAGGGAAGCGACCGGGGTGCCCGCGGCGGATGAGCGCGCGTCGTCGACGCGGGTCGCGGCGCGCAGGATCGTGTTGTACAGCGCCCACTCGGCGCGCTCGCCGTGCGTGGGGGCGTCGGGGCGGGAACGGTCCGCGAAGTGGTCGGCGGGCGGGCTGAGCGCGCGCTCCATGTCGATATCGGCGGC
>JAYTIP010000401.1:0-3928 GCA_043731745.1 Elusimicrobiota bacterium
GGGCGCCTCCTGCACGGTGGACCGGGCCACGATCGAGAGCACGACGATCGGCCAGTTCACGAAGACGGATGACCAGGTGCACATCGGCCACAACTGCCGCGTGGGCTCGTGGATCTACATCGTCGGCAACACCGCCGTCGGCGGCTCCGTCGTGCTCGAGGACGGGGTCATGCTGTCGGGCAACGTGATCGTCAAGGATCACCTGCGCCTGGCGGCCGGCACGATCGTCATGGGCGCCTCGGCCGTCGCGCAAGACACGCAGCCCAAGGAGATCCTGTTCGGCACGCCCGCGCGGCCCGCCAAGGAGATGCACCGCATCAACGCCTCGCTCGGCAAACTGCCCGAACTGATCGCGAAGGTCAAAGAGCTCGAGAGCAAGCTGCTGGAGAAAACCTCATGAAATGGATCCTGCTGTCGGCCGTCCTGCTCGCCGCCTGTAAGCCCGCCGCCAAGCCGGTCGTCGAGGCTCCCGCGGCGCCCGCCGGCCAGCCGGAGGCGGCGCCGGTGATGGAGAAGAACGCCGCGGAGAAGTACGTCGGCGGCCTTCAGGCGGACGTCAAGCGCGCCGAGGCCGCGCGCGATAAGGCCAACGCGGCGGTCAAAAAGGAAGAGGAGTCCGGGACGCCGCCGCAGTGACGGCCTCCAGGGCGCTCGCGGCCTTCGTCGCCTTCGAGCACTTCGGTTTCTTCGTCCTTGAGTCCGTCCTGTTCACGACGCCGCTGGGCCTCAAGATCTTCAAGCTGACGCCCCAGGCGGCCGAGGCGAACGCGGTGTTCGCGTTGAACCAGGGCGTCTACAATCTGTTTTTGTGCGCCGGGCTCCTCTGGGGCCTGAGCGCCGGATCCACACCCCTGCTGGCGTTCTTCCTCGCGTGCGTGCTGGTCGCGGGGATCGTCGGCGGAGCGTCCGCGAGCCGGAGCATCTGGCTCGTGCAGGCGGCCCCGGCAGCCCTCGGCCTCGCCCTGTTGCGCGCCGGCTTTTAGTAAGTCGCGATCAGCGCCACGGACAGAACCGTGTCGTCCTTGCGTTTCCCGGCGGGCGGGCGCGCGTCGTGCTTCCACACGAACGAGTTCTTCACCGACAACGCGGTCGACAGCGCCGCCGTAAGAGCGGTTTCCGTGGCGAGGCGCGCGTCGCGGTTGTCCGCCAAGCTCTGCACGTATTCGGCGTCCTGCGAGAACTTCGCCGTCGCGCTCAAGTCGCGCGTGTACTTCGCGTAGGCGCGCAGCGACGCGTACGACTTGCGCTTGTCCCCGAGGCGTTCCTCGTTCACATAGCCCGGAGCGGTTTCTCCGATCAGCAGGTCCTGCGGGGTTTTCCACAGCTCGCGGCCGACGCCGACCGAGAAGTCGTGGCGGTGCAGGACGCCCGCGAAGCGGTTGCGGTCCCAGCGGTACTTCTCGAAGACGTAGTCGCGGTCGTCGAACTTGCGGGCGATTTTCTCCGACGCGAAATACTGCTCGGCCGTTACTCGCCCGTCGCTCTTCGCGCCCAGGCCGCCGCCCTCGAGCTCCAGCTTGGTCCGCGCGTCGAAGTCGTAGGAGAACGAGTCCTTGACCGAGGTCGTCTGCGTCTTCGAGTTGCCGTTCGCGCTGACGAAGGAGAGCTCGGCGGCGTTCTTCCAAGCTTTGGCGTCCGCGGCGGCGGCGGGGACGGCGGCGAGCGTCATGAGAAGGAGAGCGAATATTTTCATGTCGGACATTATAGACAAAGTCGCCGCGTCGTGCTATACTAATGACTAACCAGTCAGTCATTATAGGAATTTAAGAAATGGCCACCGTTAAAACCGTCGTCCGCAATCCCGACTCGAAGAAGCGGCTCATCCTCGCCGCCGCGCGCCGACTGCTCGTCGAGCGGGGCTTCCAGGACGTGGTGCTCGACGATGTGGCGCGCGAGGCGGGCGTCGCCAAGGGCACCTTGTTCCTCCACTTCAAGAGCAAGGAAGAGATGTTCTCCGCCGCCTTCGCCGACCTCGTCGACGGGCTCGGGCTCGAGCTCGAAACCCTCCCCAAGACGGGCGTCGAGGGCAAGGACCTGCTCGTGGCCACCGCCAAGGTCGTCCTCAATCACTTCGATCACAGCCGCGACTTCATGGCGCAGTTCAGCACCGGTCGCTTCCCGGGCTGCGGCGACAAGTCCTGCGGCAAGCTGATGGAGAAGTTCCGGGCCAACCACGCGCGTCTTCGCGCGATTTTGGTGCTCGCCTCCAAGGACGGCGGTAAGTCGGCGCCCGACCTGGATTTCGCGGTGGGCGCGTTCTACGGCTTGTGCCGTACCGCCACCATGCGCAAGATCTTCGAAAAACACGATAAGCCGCTCGAGCGCGAGGCCGAGAAAGTCATCGCGTTCTTCCTCGACGGCAGCGGAGTCAAGATATGATGCGTTCCTTCCTTCTTATAGCGGCGATCCTCCTCCCCCTCGGTTCGGCGGCGCAGTCCGTTTCGACCGAGCCCGCCCCCGGCCGCTCCCTCAGCCTCGGCGAGGCCTACAAGCTCTCGCTCGACCGCAGCGAGGAGATCGCGATCTCCGGCGCGTCCTACGACGAAACCATGGCGAAGGCCGACGAAATCTTCTCCCACGTCCTTCCCCAAATCACGGTCATGGGCACCGAGACCTTTCAGGACGTCCCCAAGGGGCAGTCGGGATTGTTCCTACAGCACCAGCGCGAGCAAGGTTGGGTCAACGCGCATCAGCCGCTCTTCTCCGGCCTGCGTGAGTTCCTCGCTTACCGGGCCTCGAAAGACTTCGGCCGCGCCGCGGAGCTCCGTCTTCAGCGCGCCAAGCAGCTGCTGTATCAGGACGCGGCCCGCGCCTACCTCGATCTGTTGGCCGCCCAGGATGACATCCGTATTCGCGGCGCCCTGCTGACCATTACCCAGGATCGCGTGAAGGACCTCAAAGAGTTTCTCAAGCTCGGCCGCGCCCGTCAGAGCGAGTACCTCGCCGCCGAGTCCCAGGTCGCGCAGCAGCTGGCCCAGCTCGAGAGCGCCCGCGCCAACGAGCAGGTCGCTCAGTTCAAGCTCCAGTTCCTGACGGGATTGGACGAGCGGCTCACGCCGCAGGCGACGCCGGCCCTCGCGCCGGCGCCGGCGCTCGACGCCGTGCTCGCCCGCGCCCGCGGCCGGGCCGACGTCGAGGCGCGTCGCGCGGAGTCCGTCGCCGCCGACACCACGATCAAGGTCTACTCACGCCAGCGCTGGCCTACGATCGCGGTCGACGGCAACTACTACTTCAAGCGCCCGCCGAGCTTCACCTCCGACGTGCGCTGGGACGCGACGATCACGGGCTCCCTGCCGATCTTCACCGGCGGCTCCATCGGCGCGCAGACGCGGCAGGCCGAAGCCCGCGCGAAGGCCGGTAAGGCCGCGCTGTCCGAGGCGGTGCGCGTGGCCGAGCTCGAGGCCAAGTCCGCGCACCGCGACCTGCTGTCTTCCGAGGCCGTGACGGCCGCGCTCGACAACGCCGAGAAGCTCGCCGAGGAGAACCTCAAGGCGCAAAGCGGGGACTACCGCCTCGGCCAGGTGACGAATCTCGAAGTGCTCGGCAGCCTCAATACTCTTCAGCAAACGCGCCTCTCGCAGAACGCGGCGCGCATCGACGCTTATTGGTCCCGCGTGCGGCTTGAAGTCGCGGCGGGCGTGCCCGGAGGCAGCCTGTGACCCTTTCCGACCTTTCGATCAAGAACCCCGTCTTCGCCTGGATGCTGATGTTCGGGCTGATGATTTTCGGCTGGGTCGGCTACAGCCGCATGGGCGTCTCGCAGATGCCCGACGTCGACTTCCCCGTGGTCAACATCGCGGTGACCTGGGAGGGCGCCGCGCCCGAGATCATGGAGGCCGAGGTCGTCGACGTCCTCGAGGACGCCGTTACTTCCGTGCAGGGCGTCAAGCAGATCAGCTCAAGCTCCAAGCTTGGCCAGGCCGCGATC
>JAYTIP010000402.1:0-3233 GCA_043731745.1 Elusimicrobiota bacterium
GTGGCCATCGAGCGCGCGCTCGATGTCGCCGCGCTGCTGACCATCTTTATTTTCGCGTCGACCTCCGCCCGCGGCATCGTCCCCGTCGCGGTCGTGCGCGGGTCGGCCCTGCTGCTCGCGGCGGCGATCGCGGCCCTGGCGGTTCTCGCCGTCGCGGAGAGCTCGCTGGCGTCCGGCGGTCTGCTCGAGAAATTACTGCGGCGCTGGCCGCGCGTGCACCGTCTCGTCGAGCAGTTGGCGATGGGCGCCGCCGTCCTGCGTTCTCCGGCGGCCGCCGTTCAGGCGGCCGCGCTCAGCCTGGCGCTGTGGAGCGTGGACGCCGCGCTGTATTGGGCCGGCGCCTACGCGCTCGGCCTGGGCGGCGTCATGGATTACCCGCGCGCGATATTGACCTTGTCCTGGGCGGGCGCGGTTTCCGCGATTCCGGCCGCGCCGGGTTCGATCGGCACCTTCGAGGCCTTCGTCGCCTCCATCCTCGGCAAGTTCGGCGCGACGCCGGAGTCGGCGCTCGCCTACGCGCTGATGACGCACATGATCATGTACCTGCTCGTGACCGTCGTGGGACTGATTTTTCTCTCGCGTGAAGGCGTGTCGCTCGCGCAGCTGCGCGCCGAAGTCGAGGGCAATAAGTGAAGCTCTCCTTGCTCGGAATACTCGCGTGTCCGGTCTGCGGCGGCGACCTGAAATTCTCCGTGCTCGAGGCCTATCCGCGCCACGACGCCGAGGTCGAAGAGGCGATGCTCGCCTGCAAGCTGTGCGCGCGCGAGTACCCGGTCTTGGACGGCGTGCCGCGCCTGCGTCCGCCCGAGCCCGTCGCGCGCGCGACCGCCAAAACGCGCGACGCCTTCGGCTGGGAGTGGCTGCGCTACCCCGGCTCCCTTCCGGGAGATCAAGAAACTTTCCTGGAAGAAACGATGCTCGCCCCGCATGATTTTCCCGGTAAGCTCGTCCTCGACGCCGGCTGCGGCATGGGCCGCTACAGCGCCGTCGCGCTGTCTCTCGGCGCCGAGGTCGTGGCTATCGACATGTCGGTGAGCCTGCGGCGCGTCGCCGAGTCGGCCAAGACCCAGCCGCGGCTTCACCCCGTCGAAGGCGATCTCCTTCACCCGCCGTTTAAGAAAGGCGTCTTCGACGTCGTGTACAGCCAGGGAGTCTTGCACCACACGGCCAACACGCATCAAGCGTTCAAGGCCGTGTCCGCGCTCGTCAAGCCGCGCGGCCTGCTGTCGGTCTGGCTGTACGGAAAGGCCGGGCGATACGCGGACTTCGCGTCGAATCCTTTGAAGCCCGGCCGGACTTGGATCGCCGAGCACCGCCGCCTCGCGTGGTGGATCGTGCTACTGCGTCACATCATGAGCGACTTCGTGCGCGTGTTCACCACCCGTCTGCCCGTGCCCGTCGTCTACGCGCTCTGCTATCCGCTGACCTGGCTCGGCGTCGTGCCGGGCGTCAAATGGTTCACCTACTCGGTCGATCCGCGCTTTCGCGTGCGCCTCATCGAGAATTTCGATTGGATTTCGCCCCCGTATCAATGGCATCACACGAAAGAAGAGCTTCAGGGTTGGTTCGTGTCCGAAGGGTTCTCGGTCCTCAACGTCCTTCCTCACGGCCTCGTGCCCAAGCCCGGGGCCTTGGGGCGAAAGAGCTCGTGAGCGCCGGCGGCCCTCGCGTCGTCATGGTCAGCGCGGGCTTCTGGCCCGCCGTGGGCGGCGCCGAGCGTCAGGCGTTGGAGCTGTCCCGGGAGCTGCGCGCTCGCGGCGTCGGCGTGCGCGTGCTCACGCGCCTCGTCGGCTGTACGACGGCCCGCGAAGAAGTCGAGGGCGTCGCGGTGCGCCGCCTGCCGGTGCTCGGCGCGGGCGCGGCCGACTCGCTCTCGTTTCTCATCGGCGCGCTCGGCTGGCTGCTCAAGCACGACGCCGAGTATGACGCGATCCACGCCCACCTCGCCGGCTCGCCCGCGCTCGCGGCCGCGCTGGCCGGCCGGATCCTGGGAAAGCCCGTGCTGGTCAAGCTCGGCGGCGGCCGCGGCATCGGCGAGCTCGCCGTGTCCTCGCGCTCGGCGCTCGGGCGCTTAAAGCTGCGGCTGCTCGTCCTGCTGCGCCCGCGCTTCCTTGCCGTAGTCCCCGACTTGGCCGACGAGGCGCGGCAACACCTCGGCGCGGACATCGACCTCGAGGTCCTGCCCAACGGCGTGGACTTAAATCGCTTCAAGCCCGTTTCCGCGGACGAGAAAAAGAGGCTGCGCGAGGGTTTCGGCTGGTCGGGAACGGTTTTTCTCTACACGGGACGGTTGTCGTGGGAAAAGCGGCTGCCGTGGTTCGCCGAGCTGTGGGACGAGGCGACGCGCGGACGCGACGCGTCCTTGATCCTCGTCGGCGACGGGCCCGAGAAGGCCGCGCTCGAGTCCCAGTTGTCGGGGCGCGTCAGAATACTGCCGCCGACGGACGACACGGCGCCGTTGTACGCGGCGGCGGACGCGTTCATCTTGCCCTCGGTGTCGGAAGGCCTGTCGAACTCGCTGCTCGAAGCCATGGCCTCGGGGCTGACGGTCGTCGCGAGCGCGGTGGGGGGAACGGCCCAGGCCGTCGAGAACGGCAAAACGGGCTGGCTGTTCGGCAAGGACGACGGCAAGGAAGCCGCCTCGCTGATCCGTCGCGCGCTCGACAACCCGGAAGACGCCGCGCGCCTCGGCGTCGCCGCGCGCGCCGCCTGCGAGCGGCGCTACGCGCTCTCACGCGTCGCGGCGCGACTCATCGAATTGTACGGGGGTCGCTCGTGAGCCGGGGCGAGCGCTTCGCGCGTAACGTGGGCTGGGGGCTCGCCGGCCAAGGGGCGGTCGCCGCGATCAACCTGCTCGTCATCCCGCGCCTCGTGCACGGCTTCGGCGTCGAGGCGTACGGCCTCTACCTCCTCATGCAGTCCGCGGCGGGCTGGGTCGGGTCCCTTCACTTCGGGGCGGGCGCGGGCCTCGTGCGCTTCGCCTCGCAGTCGCAGGCCGACGACCAGCGCGGGGCGCTCGACGACTCCCTGCGCCACGCCGCGTGGCTCATCGTCGGCGGCGCGGCGACCGGCGCCTGCGTTCTCTGGATCGCGGCCCCGGCGCTCGTGGGGCGCGTCTTCGTCGTACCGGGTTACTACCAAGCCCACGGCGCCTGGATGATCCGGGCCGCCGCGCTCGGCGCCGTGTTCGCCGCGGTCACGGCCTGGGCCGGAGCGGCCTTCCAGGGTCTGCA
>JAYTIP010000403.1:0-9362 GCA_043731745.1 Elusimicrobiota bacterium
TGGACTGCTGCGTCTGGCGCTCATGCTCGAGCTCGAAGATAAACCGAACTCGGCGGCGCCGCTCTACGGCGACGTCCTGCGCAACTCGGAGAAGGGAAGCGCGACCTTCGAAACCGCCCGCAAGCGCCTGGAGTCCCTCTCCGGCGACAAATCCCTGATTAAACGCTGATAGGTGTCAGGCATTGCGTTTTGCGTTTCTTCTTAGGGCTGGAGGGTGTAATCGACGCCCTTCACGAGCTTGATCTCGATGGTCCCGCCGATGTCGTCTCCGGTGACCTTGAGCCCGCCGAGTTGCTCGGCCTTCGCCTTGGCGGCGTACATCTCCGACTGGATCTGTTCGTAGCCCTCGGTCGACTTCTGAAGGACGCGCGGGTCCTGGGTGATCACGCCGAAGATGGCGCCGATGCCGCCGATGAAGGTGGCGGTCTTCACCTTGCGCCGAGCATCCCAGTAGGCTTCGACGGCCTTCGCCTTCTCGGTCAACGGCTTGAAATTGGGGGCGGTGCAGACGCAGGTGGCTTTGGGCTTGGCCTCCTGCGCCTGGGCGGGGAGCGCGAAAGCGGCGAGGACGACGGCGAGCAAAGCGATGGTCTTCATGCCCTTAGCATAGCGCTCTAGCGGCGCCGCGACGGGGGCCTTCAGGTCCCAAAAAGGCGGTCCAGACGGCCTACCTCTAAAAGGGCCAAGTTACGCAAAACGCAAAGCCTGACACCTTTTGCGTCTTGCGGGGTTGGGGGCTCTCCGCTATACTTGCGGCCATGAGCGGAATGAGCTTTACGGACATGCTGAGAATCAGCATCGCCATGCCGATTTTGCTGGTGCTGTCCCTCGTCATCGTGGCGCAGGCCTTGGAACGGCTTTATTCTTATTGGTTCGCGCAGAAGATGCCGACGGCCATGTGGGAGCGCGTGCGCGACCGCCTGGAGGCGGGGGATAAGGCGGGTGCGATCGCCATCGCGCGCCGCGACACCTCGCTCATGGGCGAAGCGATCACGCGCCTCCTTTCGCTCGAGACGGCCAACACCGAAAAGCTCGTCGAAGCCTTTCAGCTGTACCGCCAACGCCTGAGCCTCGGACTCAACCGCCGCGTCGGACTCTTCGGCACCGCCAGTTTCATTTCGCCGCTGATCGGGCTCATGGGCACGGTGCTCGGCATCATGCGCGCCTTTCACGATCTGTCGGCCGCCGGAGCGGGCGGACCGGCCGTCGTCGCGGCCGGCATCTCCGAGGCGCTCGTCGCGACCGCCTGCGGCATCGGGTTGGCGGTCGTCGCCGCCCTGCTCTACAACTACTTCACCTTGACCGCGCGGCACCGGCTGAACACGGCGGACCTGTGGGTCCTTGAAATGGCGCAGCTGCTGGAGATCACCCATGGCGGGCAGCCCGTTTCATAAAGACGACGAAGCGGCCCCCATCGCCGACGTCAACGTCGTGCCCCTGGCCGACGTCTCCCTCGTTCTCCTGATCATTTTGCTCGTGCTCTCGCCCATGGCCGCGCAGTCCATGCTCAAGGTGCAGACGGCCGCCGCGAAGGCCCAAGCCGCGATGCCCACGCAGACCGAGCTCATCACGATGCGCGAACCGGAGAAGGTGCTCGTGCTCTCCGTGACGGCGGCGGGATTCGCGATGGACGGTCGTCTGATGAGCACGAGTTCCGAGCTAGCCGCGTTTTTAAAGGAGAAGCTCGCGCCGCGCACCGACCGCAAGGTGTTCGTGTCGCCCGAACTCGAGACCGCGCACGGCCAGGTCGTCGCCGCTTTAGAGGCCGTGCAGTCGGCGGGCGGCACGGTGGCGCTCGTGCAAATACTCGACCCGGAGACGCGCTGATGGCCAAGTACGCCCTCATGCGCATGCGGGCCAACACGCCCGAGCCCGAGCCGGTCACCGAAGTCAACATCATCCCGGTCATCGACATCTCGCTCGTGCTGCTCGTCATTCTCTTCGTGACGGCACCCCTGCTCGCTTACCCGACCTTACCGGTGTCCTTGCCGCCGGCTTCGGCGCTGCCTAACCAGGAGCTTACGATCGCGCTCACCTGCGCGCTCGACGGCACGCTCTCGGTGCGCGCCGCCGCGACGACCTGGGACCTCGTCGTCAGCGACCTGCGCCGAGAGGTCGAGAAGAAGAAGGGGGCGATCGTCCTCATACGAGCGGACAAATCCGTGCCCTACAAGACCATACAGCGCCTGATCGCCGTCGCGAAGTCCTCCGGCGCGTCTCAGATCGCGCTCGCGACCGAGCCGGTCAAGAAATGATCCAAGCACTCCTGCTGGCGGCGGCGACGACGGCACACGGCGCCACCGCGTCCAAATCAGGACTCTCGCAGGACATCACCGTCAAAGCCCGAGCCGCAGGAGCGGCGGGCGTGCAGGTGGCCCCGCCCTCGGCCTCCAAGCCCGTCATCGACGAGGTCCTGCACTCGCTGTCCCTCGGCCGCGGAGCGCACGCGCCCGCCGCCGAGCGCATCCGCACCGGCGGCGACGTAGCCCGCTTCAACAAGCCTTTTCCGGAGCCGCCCTTCCTCGTCATGTCGCCCGCCAACATCATCGCTCAGTACGACGAGTGGTCCTACGAGGTGCTCGACGACCAGGGGGACATCGTCTGGAAGTCCGACGGCGTCGGCATGCTCAACGAGAAGATCGACTGGGACGGCGGCGGGCCCGACGGGCGGCTGTCGGTCGTCGCGGGGCGCTCCTACCGCTACCGCTTCACGGGCCGGCGCGCGGGCCGCGCCTTCGTCATCGAAAGCGATCCGGTTCCTTTGAAGTCATTCACCCACCGCGAGTACGCGGGCGAGACGCGCCTGGAGGTCGATCTCGCCTTGATCTTCGACAAGGGGGCGGCCTACCTGTCCAAGGGCGCCGCGGAGTGGATCGACGCCTTCGGCTCGCGCCTGCGCTCGGGCGAGCCCCGCGCGGACGGCAACTACAAGCTCGAACTCGCGGTCAAAGACGCCCGCTCCAAGCTCGCCGCCGCACGCGTGAAGGTCCTCGCCAAGGCCCTCGCCAAATCCCTCGTCGTGGCACCCCAGCGCGTCGTCGTTTCTTTGATGCCCGCCGTCCGGGGGGAAAGCCTCTCGGCCTTCCTGCCGCCCTCCAAAGGCGCGGCGCTCCGAATCGAGTAGAATATCCCCTCAATGACCGCGAAAAGCTCCAACCACCAGATTACTCTTATTCCCGGCGACGGAATCGGCCCCGAAGTCGTCGCCGCGGTTCAGGCCGTTCTCGCCGCCGCCGAAGTGAAGGTCGACTGGGAGATCGCCCACGCGGGCGCCACCGTCTTCAAGAAGGGCGTGGCGAGCGGCGTCCTGCCGGAGACCATCGAGTCCATCCGCCGCACCCAGTGCGCGCTCAAAGGCCCGCTCGAAACCCCGGTCGGCTTCGGCGAGAAGAGCGCGAACGTGACCTTGCGCAAGTTCTTCGAGACTTACGGGAATATCAGACCGGTCCGAGAGTTGCCGGGAATCCGCACGCCCTACTCGGGCCGCGGCATCGACTTCGTCGTCGTGCGCGAGAACGTCGAGGACTTGTACGCCGGCATCGAGTATCTCCAGACCCCCGGCGTCGCCCAGGCCCTGAAAATCGTCACGCGCAAAGGCTCCGAAAAAATTTGCCGCCTCGCGTTTGAGATCGCCCGCGCCGAGGGCCGCAAGAAGGTCACCTGCGCCACCAAGGCCAACATCCTCAAATTCACCGAGGGCCTGTTCAAGCGCGTCTTCGAGGAAGTCTCCAAGGACTATCCGGAGATCGCCGCCGACCACCAGATCGTCGACAACTGCGCCCACCAGCTCGTGATGCGACCTGAACAGTTTGACGTCCTCGTGATGACTAATATGAACGGCGACATCTTGTCGGACCTCGCGTCCGCCTTGATCGGCGGGCTGGGCTTCGCGCCGTCGGCGAACCTCGGCGACGGCGCCTCCATCTTCGAAGCCGTCCATGGTTCCGCCCCGCAGATTGCGGGCAAGGACATGGCCAATCCTACGGCGCTCCTGCACAGCTCGGTTTTAATGCTGCGCCACCTGGGCGAGATGAAAGCGGCCGACACCGTCGAGAATGCCTTGCTCGCCACGCTCGAGGACGGCCGGGTGCTGACCGCCGACATGGCGGGCGGCGGCAAAGAACCCTCGGGGACAAAAGCGTTCACGCAGGCCGTGATCAAAAATCTCGGCGCCGCGCCCAAGTCCTATCCTCGCCGCGAGTACAAGAAGGTGCACATGCCCGTGGTCTCGCACGACGCCGTGAGCGTAGTGGCCAAGGACCAGCGCGCGATGGGCGTGGACATTTTCGTCGCGACCGCGATCGACCCGATGGTGTTGGGTCCGTCGATCGAAACCATCATCAAAGAGCTGCCCGTGCGCCTGACTCAGATCTCCAACCGCGGGACCAAGGTCTACCCCAACGAGCTCCACATCGAGTCCGATCCGGTGGACTGCGCGCGATTGCGCTTCAAGGTCACGCACCACGGCGATACCTTGTCCGACAAGGACATCGCCCAGCTGCTGCTGCTCGTCGGCACGCAGGCGTCGTGGGTGCACGTCGAGAAGCTCTTCAAATACGACGGCCAGGCGGCCTTCACGAAAGATCAGGGAGAGGACTAACAGTTTTAGGAGTTTCCTCTACACTGTTGCGCCGGGCGTCTCGCGCCCGGCGGCCAGGATGGACGCTAAAATCGCAGCCTTAGGTCCGCGTTGATCGTCGTGGACACGAAGTGCGAGCGGAAGTCGCCCGAGTAGTCGAGCTTGCCCGTGAGGTTGCGCGTTAAGGTCGCGGTCAAACCCACGCCCACCACCGTACCGTCGCGCGCGTAGCCGCCGCTCATGACCGTGAACGGCGACGCGACGCCCGTCGCGAAGCGCGCCGTGATCGGACGGCTCTGGTCCTTGAGCTCGTGGCGCCAGGCGAGGCTGAGATGCGGCACGAAGGTGTGCGCGTCGGTCACCCACTTCTGGGAGAAACGCAGTCCCAAGGTGGATTGAAGCGACTCAGCGGTCTGCGGCGAGAGGGCGAGGTTGAAGGTGCCGGCGCCGGCCTCCGAGAACGAGCCGATCATCAACCGGTCGTAGCTCAAGCCGCCGAAGGGAGACCAGGTGCCGTACTCGCGCGTCGGGAAGTCGTAGCTCAGGTTCGCGTTGGTGTTGAGCTCGGTCCCCAGAGGAGTCCCGGCGGCCGTGCGCGTCGCCAGCCCGGGGATGACGATGTCGCGGCGCGTCTTAAAGAAGTCCAATGCGGTACCGAGGTAGGCGTCCGCGTGGAAGTTGCCGTCGTTGGCCGCCGCGTAGCCGCCCAGGCGCACGCTGTCGTCGTCGACCGTGCCGGAGCCGGGGGAGTAGACGGACGAGTGGCCTTTCAGGTAGCCGAAGGAGCCGCCGTAGGTCATGAGCTCGTCGTAGCGGTAGTCGGCACCCATCGTGAGGCCGCCGGAGTTGAACGAGTAGCCGGGCTGGGTGCCGTTCGGGCCGACGCCCTCGGTCAGTCGGCCCGTGACGCCCGAGAAAGTCGCGAAGTAGCCCCACGGCGAACCGGCCGCCGGCGCGGAAATATGAGCGTTGTCGTCGCCGAGCGTCTCGGCCACCAGCACGCCCGGGTACGACGAGCGCCCGCTCACGCTGTAGGACGCGAAGCCGGGACCCGCGCTGCCGTCGGCCAGAGCGGCGATGCGCGCGCCCACGGCGGCGGACTGCGCTCCCGCGCCCGCCTGGCCCACGCCCTGCATGCTCGCCAGGCTCACGGGGCTTAACTGATCGAGAGCGGCCCGCAACTGGTCGCCGTCGAGGGAGTAGAGCGCGGGCAGGACGGCCGCGGCGTCGCCCGAAGGATTCGTACGGAAGGATTCGAACGCCGCGCCGATCGCGCCTTGGTTGCCGGTGCCCGCGACGGTGGCCAGGGGAACGAAGCTCGCGGTGAGCACGACGCTCGTGGCGTTGTAGGTCGGCGTAAAGAGAAGTGCTGCGGGGGAGGAGATCGTGGAGAAGTCCGTTCCGCCGTTGGAACCCGAGGTGATCACCGTGAACGCCTGGCCGTTGGCGACGAGCTGGCCCGGGGTCACAGTCACGACGAGGGCGCCGCCGGTGATGTTGCGCGCGCCGGTCACGACGAGCCTCGAGGTCGAGGCGCCCAATAAGGTGGTCTTCACGGTGCCCGCGCTGGTGAAGGTGTTGACGGTGGACTGGAAAGTCGACAGGTCCAAGGTTCCGGCGGAGGCGACGGTCAGATTCGTCGCCGCGGGGAGGGCGTTGTTGATCCCCAGGAGCAAGGTGCCGCCGTTGACGGCGGTCGCGCCGGAGTAGGTATTGGCGGCGTTCAACGCGAGCGTGCCCGCGCCGATCTTCGATAGCCCGCCGGCGCCGCTCGCCGCTCCCGTCAAGGTCAGGTTCTTCCCGTTGGTGTCGATGCCGCCGGCGCCCGTGAGCGTGATCGCGCGCGCGCTCGCGAAATCCTGACGGATCTGCAAAGTGCCGCCGTTGAAGGTCAGCCCGCCCGCCGCCGCGCCGAGGCCCGCGTCGGAGACCACGCTGACCACGCCGGAGCTTAAGAAGGTGCCGCCCGCGTAAGTGTTCACGCCGTTCAAAGACAGAATCCCGGTGCTGACCGTCGTCAAAGCGCCCACGCCGCTGATGACGCCCGAAAGGGTCGACCCGTTGCCCAAGGTATCGATCGTCCCGCCGCCCGCGCCGAGGACGATCGCGTTCCCGTAGGCCACGGTCGTGCCGGTCTGAAGCGTGCCGCCGTTGATGGTCAGCATGCCGGAGCCGAGCGCGGCGGCGTTGGTGATGTTGATCTTACCCGCGTTGAGGAAGGTCCCGCCCGCGTAAGAGTTGCTTCCGTTGAGCGTCAGGGTTCCGGCGCCGGTCTTGGTCATCGAGCCCACGCCGATGATGTTCGAGGTGATCGTCCAAGGCTGCGCGACCGCGGTGTTCGCGAAGGTCACGCCCCCGCCGAGATTGAGGTTGGCTCCCTGGATGGTCACCGAGGACGGAGCGGCCGAGGCGTCGAGCGTGGTTTGGTCGACGATCGTCGGGAGGTCGGTCGCCAAGTTGATAGACCCGCCGCTGCCCGCGGCCCAGGCGACGGTGTTGACGCCGACGGTCGCGCTGCTGATCGCGTCACGAAGCGAGGTGGAGCCCGAATCGGTCGTGGTGCTGACGCTGAAGGTCGCGGCGAGCGCGGGACGCGTCAAAAGGAGGGCTAGGACGGCGAGGCGGGAGAGCATCGGCTGATTTTACCCTTTTTGGGGGCTAGATTTCGGAGGCGAGCTCGGAGGGTTTCTCGACGAGCCAGACGACTCCCGCCGATACGAAATAAAGCCCCAAGAGGACCACGCCGAAGAGAATCGTCGTCGCGATCACGTCGCCCGGCGTCAGGAAGGCCGAGGCGAACAGGATGCCGATCGTGGCCTCGCGCCAGTACTTGAGCATCATGCGCGAGCTCACGAGTCCGAAGCGCGCGAGGAAGTAGAACAGCACCGGGGCCTCGAAGGAGATGCCGGTGCCGAGCACCGTATAGAGGAAAAGGTCGAGGTACTCGTTGGGGCGCAGGTTCGGGCGCAGCCCCGCCTGCACGGCCTCGTCCATCAGTATGCCCGCGAGAATGGGAAAGACGGCGAAGTAGGCGAACAGGGCCCCGGAGACGAAGCAGGCGCTCGTGACGGCGACGAAGGTGGTCGCCATCTTTTTTTCTTTCTCGCGCAGAGCCGGCTTGACGAAGGCCCAGACTTGGTAGAAAAGGTAGGGCGAGATCACGAACACCGAGGCCCAGAAGGACAGGCGCATCATCGACATGAACGGCTCGGCCAAGTCCGTGTAGGCGAAGGGGGAGACGACGCCCGACAACGCGGGCGAGGCCAGCAGGGGCCGCTTGGCGATGTCCCAAAGGCGAAAGCGGACGATGTAGCCGACGGCGGTCGCGCCGAACAGCGCCAGCGCGGAGTTGATCAGGCGGTCGCGCAGCTCGCCGACATGGTCCCACAACGGCAGGCGCTTCTCGCCGTCATCCGGAAGCTCCTCGGGAATCAGCTCGACGCTCACCGCCCGCTCCCATCGAAGGCGGCGGGGATGTGCTCGGCCCGGCCCGCGTCGAGCGCTACGACGTCGAAGCGGCACGGGCCGTCATAGCCGTGGACCTGAATCCAAAGCTGCGCCGCCCTGATGAGCTTGCGTCGCTTGGCGCCGCCCACCGAGGCTGCGGCGCCGCCGAAGGAGGACGACGCGCGCGAGCGGACCTCGACGAAGACGATCTCGTCTTTATCGCGGGCGATCAGGTCGATCTCGCCCACCTTGGCGCGGAAGTTCCGCTCAACGAGCAGGAACCCCTTCGCCTTCAATAATTCGGCGGCGAGATCTTCGGCGGCGCGGCCGTGCGCGGCCCTATCCACGAGAGACCTCCGCTAAAGCAACGGGAGCAAACGAGCGGCGATGCGCGCGGCACGGGCCGAGCAAGGTCAGCGCCGCGTTGTGCTGCTTGGTCCCGTAGCCCTTGTGCTTTTCGAAGCCGTACCCGGGATATCGGCGCTCGAGGCGAACCATCCAGCGATCGCGCACGACCTTCGCGATCACGCTCGCCGCCGCGATGCAGAGCGACTTCGCGTCGCCGTCGACGACCGTCTTCTGATTCAGTTCGAAATTCCGGATCGCGCGCGGTCCGTCGACGAGGATGAGGACGGAATTCGTCCCGGATTTGGCCGCCGCGCGCCGCGCCGCGCGTCCCATCGCGGCGAGCGTCGCCGCCAGGATGTTGTCGCGGTCGATCACCGGCGGATGCGCCCAGGCGACCGACACGGCCAGGGCCTGGGAACGAACGACTCCGAAGAGCCTTTCTCGGCTCTTCGGAGTCATCAGTTTGGAGTCCTTCAATAGACGCAGCTGCGCCGACGGGACCTCCGGCAAAGCCACGGCCGCGACCACCACGGGACCCGCGAGGGGACCCCGGCCGGCCTCGTCGACGCCGAGCAGAAGCGCGGCCCTGCCGCTTCTGCGTTCGGCGTCGTCGAAGGCCCGACCGTCCAATTTACTTGGCGACGGCGGGAGCGTCTTTGGCCTTGGGCGCCTTGGGAGCTTCGGCCTTCTTGGGGGCCTCGGCTTTCGGGGCGGCGGCGTCGGCTTTCGCCTCGGCCTTCGAGACGGCGGCCTGAGCCGCGCTCTCGCGGTCCTCGATGCGGGCCGAGCGGCCCGTGAGGTCCCGGAGGTAGTAGAGGCGCGCGCGGCGGACTTTACCCTCGCGCACGAGCTCGATCTTCTCGATGTGGGGAGACGAGATCAGGAACGTCCGCTCCACGCCGACGCCGAAGGAGATCTTCCGGACGGTGAAGTTCTCGCTCGCGCCGCGTCCGCGGCGCACGATGACCGCGCCCTCGAACACCTGGAC
>JAYTIP010000404.1:0-4352 GCA_043731745.1 Elusimicrobiota bacterium
CTCACGCGCGCCGACCTCCAGCTCGAGTCGCCGTACAACACTTATGTGCACTTCGGTCTGCCGCCGGGGCCGATCTGCTCGCCTGGCCTCGAGTCGTTCAAGGCCGTGCTGAGCCCCGCGAAGACGGAGGCGTTGTACTTCGTGGCCGACACCACCGGCGGGCACATCTTCTCGGTGACCAACGAGGAGCACTCCAAGGCGCGCATGAACTATAAGAAGGAGCTGCGCAAGATCAAGGCCAAGCTCAAGAAAGACGCGGCGTCGAAGTAGCGCCGAGCCGTAAAAAAAGAGAACCCCCTTTCGGGGGTTCTCTTTTTAAATTGGTGGACGTGACAGGGATTGAACCTGCGACCTCATCCTTGCGAAGGATGCGCTCTCCCAGCTGAGCTACACGCCCGTCCCATTCATTATGCCAAAAAGCGGGGTTTTCGTCCACATGAGAAATGCGCTAGGATGAGGTCGTGCCGAAAGGACTGCGGACCCTCCTTCCCCTCGCCGCCCTGCTCGCCGTCGTCGGCGCGCTGATCCTCGCGGCCCGCCCGAGCGAGCTTCTGCAAGGCGTGGAGCTCAAGACGCTCGACTGGCGTTTTCGAAAGCTCGCCGTCGCGGCGCATCACGACCCCCGCATCCTGCACGTCACGATCGACCAGAGCAGTCTGGATCACTTCGAGGGCGAGAGCCTGTACTGGCCCTGGCCGCGCGGCATCTATGAAGCCCTGCTCCGTTTCTTGAAGAAGGGCGGCGCCCAAGCCGTCGTCTTCGATGTGCTCTTCACCAATCCCTCCGCGACGGGCGCCTCAGAGGATCAGATCCTGGGCAAGGCGCTTAAGGAATTCGGCCCCGTGGCGATGGCGATGGAGACCGGCGCCGGATCCGACCCCCGGCATTCGAAAATTCCACCGGAGCGCTTTGCGCTGGACTCCGGGCCCATCGTGGCCGCTTCGGCGCCGGAGCGCCGCTCGGCGCGCACGCCCGTGCCCGAGATTCTCGCGGGCTCTCGCATGCTCGGCGACACGAAGGTCGATGCCGATCTCGACGGCGTATTCCGCCGCGTGCCCGTCGTCGTTTCCTACGGCGGGCGTCTCTACCCCACTTTGCCCGCCGCCGCTGCGATGCTGGCGACCGGCAAGACGCTCGACGAGCTTCGCCCGCGTCTGACGGACGGCCGTCTGCTGGTCCGCTATCACGGGAAGTCGATGACGGCCGACGCGCGGATCAAAACCTACGACGCCTATCCGATCGGAGATCTCCTGCTCGCCTGGCAGGCGATCGAGGACAAGCGCAAGCCCGCGCTCGATCCCGCTCTCTTCAAAGACAAGATCGTCTTCGTCGGCATGAGCGCCGCCGGGCTGCTCGACAATCACCCGTCGCCCGTGTCGGCGGTGATGGCCGGCACGGAGATCGTCGCGGCGGCCACCGACAACCTGATCCACGGCGACGGCCTGGCCAAAGCTCCGTTCTCCTCGGTGCTCGGGCTCGTCGTCCTGGCGTTGACTTTCGCGGCGCTGGCCTCGCGGATGTCGGCGAGCCTCTGGGCCTCCCTGGGATTTTTGTCGTCGACGAGCGCGCTCCTCGCGGGTATTGCCGGCTACGCGTTCACGCGCGGCGTTTGGCTCGATATCGTGGCGCCCCAGCTGGCGCTGTGGCTGGGCTTCGCCTGCGCGTCGGCCTACGGCTACGCCGTGGAAGGCCGCCAGAAGCGCTACATCCAGCAGGCGTTCTCGTTTTATTTGTCTCCCGAAGTCGTTCGTCAAATCGCCGAACGCGCCGAGGCCCTTGCCCTCGGCGGAGAGCGCCGCGACGCGACCTTCTACTTCTCCGACATCGAGGGGTTCACGAGCTTCTCCGAAAAGCTCGGACCCGAGAAGCTCACTCAGCTCATGAACCGTTACCTGGGCGAGATGACGGAGACCGTGCTCGCCTCCGGAGGCACGCTCGACAAGTACATCGGCGACGCGATCATGGCCTTCTGGGGCGCGCCGCTGCCCTGTGAGGGGCACGAACTCGTCGCCTGCAAGGTCGCCCTCGCCAACCAGAAAAAGCTCGCCGCGCTCAAACCCGAGTTCGACCGCTTAGGCTACCCCCCCGTGCGTAACCGCATCGGTCTTAATACCGGGCCGGCGATCATCGGAAACATGGGCTCACCCAAGCGCTTCAGCTACACGGCCATCGGCGACGCGGTTAACCTCGCCTCTCGCCTCGAAGGCGCGAACAAGGCCTACGGCACCTACATCTTGATTTCCGAGACGACGCGCCGCGGCGCCGGCGACGCGATCGAGGTCCGTGAGCTCGACTTCGTGAAGGTGAAGGGCAAGAGCGAGGCGATTCGCGTCTACGAGCTCTTGGGACTGAAGGGAGAAACGGATCAGGCGCTCTTGGAAAAAGCTAAATTATTCGAGCACGCCCTCGGCACTTTCCGCAGCCGTCGATTCGCCGAGGCGAGAACCGAATTTCAGCTGATCATGGCCAAGCAGCCTGATCACGCGTGCGAGAACTATCTGGAACGCTGCGAAAATTATCTCGAGAATCCTCCGTCCCCCGACTGGGACGGGTCCAACGCCCTCACGGAGAAATGATGAGACGCTTCCTGTTCGCCGCCGTCGCGATGCTGGCCGCCGGGGCCGCCGTCGCCGCCACCGTGACCGTCCTCGTCCAAGAGACGGCCCTGCGCAAGCGCCCCCAGTCCTACGCCCCTTCCGTCGGTACCGCGCGCCTGGGACAGAAATTCGAGACCGAGGGCCTTGAGTCCGGCTTCTACAAGACCGCCTCCGGCTACATCCACTCGAGCGCGGTGACCGCGCGCAAAGTCAGCCTCGGTTCGGCCGACTCGACCGGCGGCTCGGCCACGGCCGACGAGGTCACCTTGGCCGGCAAAGGCTTCAACGCTCAGGTCGAGAAGTCCTACGGCGGCAAGAACGGCGACGCGAACTTCTCCGCGGTCAACTCGATGGAGCGCCGCACCGTCGGCGAGAACGCCCTGTTCGACTTCCTGCGCGCGGGCGGCCTCACGGCCGAGGGAGGCTCCAAGTGAAACGCCTTCTCCCCCTCGCCGTATTCGCCTTCTCCGGTTGCGCCGCGCTCCAGAACCTCGATGTCAGCTCGATGACCGGCGGCCGCATGCAGAGCGTCGACTTGTCCAAGGTCGCCAAAGGCGTCAATCAAATCCGCAAAGGCGTCGAAGAGATTTCCGAGAGCGAGGAGTACTACATCGGCCGAGCCGTCTCGGCGCAGATTCTCTCCCGCTACAAGCCCCTCAACGACCAGGCGCTCAACGGCTACGCCCAGAAAGTGGTGCAGGCCGTGGCACTCGCCTCCGACCGTCCCGCCACCTTCAAGGGCTACCATGTTCAGGTTCTCGACTCCGCCGAGGTCAACGCCTTCGCCGCACCCGGCGGCTTCATCTTCGTGACCTCGGGTCTGCTCAAGCTCGTCAAGAACGAGGACGAGCTGGCGGGCGTGCTCGCCCACGAGGTCGCGCATGTGGCTAAGAAGCACGGGCTTAAGACGATTCAATCCGCGCGCCTGACCTCGGCGTTCACCATACTCGGCTCCGAGGCGGCGAAGAACTACTCTCCCCAGCAGATGAGCCAGCTCACCGACGCCTTCTCCGGCGCGGTCGAGGACGTCGTCAACAAGCTCGTCGTCAACGGCTACAGCCGCGACAAGGAGTACGAGGCCGACAAGTTCGGCGCCCAGTACGCCAAGGCCGCGAACTACGATCCCGGCGCGCTCAAGAACTTCCTGGCGCGCATGGCGAAGGCCGAGGGCAACGGCGGCGGGATGTTCAAGACCCACCCCGCCGCGTCCAAGCGCATCGACGAGCTCGGCTCGCTCTCTCCGTCCTCGGGCTTCCGTAAGTCCGCCGAGCGCGGACGGCGCTTCACCGCGGCCGTACAGCTCTAAAGCCGGCTTACCGAGGATTTGCCCCCGCTTTGCCGAGTTTTAACGGCATAAACGGGCTCGCGGGGTCATGCTGAGGGCATGAAATACCCCCCTGCGACGGGTCCCGCTCTTCGCGTCGGCGCCGCGCTTCTTCTCGCCGCCGCGTGCTTCCAAGCCGGACGCTGGACCGGCCGTCTCGAACAGGATGCCGGGGACGCGCCTCTCGGCGCTGTTCTGGCCACTACCGTTCCGGCGGGCACGCGTCTGGTCGAGGCTACGCCGGCGACCGCCGCGCAGGGCTCTCCCGTGGGCCAGGCCGCGGATGTCATCACTCCCCTCAATGTCCGCGACCCTTCCGCGCTCGTGATGGGCCCCGGCGCGAGCTCGTACTGCCCGTCCTCGCCGCCGCCCCCGGCCGAGCCCTCCCGGCTGCGCAAGCCGCTTAAGCACATGCGCAAGGACCCGCTCCC
>JAYTIP010000405.1:0-2417 GCA_043731745.1 Elusimicrobiota bacterium
CTCACGCGCGCCCAGGAAAGCGACGGATCGAGCTCGAGCGCCTTGGTTAGATCGCCGACGGCTCCGGCGAAATCCTTGTCGAGCATGCGCGCCTCGGCCAGGTGCCAGTAAAAGCGCGGCAGCACCACCGCCGGTTCGGCGATCTTCATGCCGTAGGATTGGGTCGTGGGGTTCACCTGCATTTTGACCGTAGCGGCGGGATCCTTGAACCAGTCGGGACGGTTGCGGCGCAGGGCCTGCAGATAGAAGACGCTGACCGAGGAGAGGCGGCTGAAGTTCGGCCATGATAATCCCATGAGGACGTAGCCCAGAATGCGGCGGTCGTCCTCCTCGGAGCCGGCGCCGCCGGGTTTGACGCACGAAGACGCGAGCTCCTTGACGCGCGCCTCGTCCCACGGCCAGGACGCGGTCCCGGGCTGCGCGCGCGCGGCCGCGATGATCTCCGTGGACATCAAGCAGTTGAAACGCGGCTTCCAATGCATGCGGTCGTTGAAGGTTTCGAGGCCCGGCAGGCGCGGGGCCGCGAGGCCGCGGAACATCGCGTCGGCTTCGACGAGAAAGCCCCCCTCCTTCTTGGCGGTCTCGCGGATGATGCCCTGGCAGCGCGCGCCGCAGATCGCGGCGCGGTCGAAGCGGGCGGCCTCGTCGAAGCTCACTGCCGCGTCCTTCCAACGGCCGAGCTTCTCTTCGGCGCGCGCGATGAAGCCGAGCAGGTACGCGCGGCGCGCGGACGACGCGTCTTTGACGGGGGCGTCGAGCGCGGCTTTCCAGAAGTCGCGCGCGCCCGCATAGTCGCCCTTCAGGAAGCGGATCCAGCCCGGCGAGAAGTCGGGGTCGTAGAAGGAGCGCTCGGATTCGACGGGCTCGCGGTAGTTGCGAGGCGGCACGACGACCGCGACCGCGACTCCGCGCTCGCGTCCGCGGCGGATGTTCTCGCCCAAGTTCTTGGCGAACGCGGCGTCGCGCGCGTCGGACAGGGCGTCGGTGCGCGCGGGAGTCGGGCCCTCCTTGGGCTGCAAAGTCTTGACGAGCGCGCGGAAGGAGTCGAAGCGCGCCAGACGCTCCTGGGCGCGCATGATCCAAACCGGGATCGGCGCGGACGCGAGGCCCTCGTTGTGGCCGCTGAGCAGCACGATGAGGTCGGGCGCATAATCGAGGATTTCCTGTTCGACGAGCGCCTCGCGCCAGGAGTCGTAGCCCGCCATGCCGCAGTTGAGCACCTCGACCTTACGCCCGGGCAGGACCGCGCGCATGGATTCGGCGAACTCCCCGGGACCGTCCTTGCTGTGCAGCAAGCCCGCGATCGAGCCGCCGATGACGAAGATGCGGAGCGTGTCGCTGGATTTGACCGCGGAGAATTCCGACGGAATCGAGCCGGGGCGGCGGGAGACGAAGCGGTCGGGATGGGCGGGATCGCGGGCGAAAAAAGGCGTGACGATGTCCTCGTAGTAGTACTTTTGGGCTTGGGAGTCGGCGCGGGCCGCGGCCGGAAGAAGAAGGAGGGTCCCCGCGAGGACGGCGCGCGCTCCGCCGGAAATGGGCATCTTCCTTTAAGGATAAGTCAAAAATAGGAGGGCGTCAAGCTGACGGGAATGGTATTATGGCGCCGTGCCGGGAAAGATAATTTCGCCCCCGCCGAACGCCCTCGTCGAGCTTTTAGGGCGCCATTTTTTCCTGGGGCGCTCCGGCGCCCACCTCCCGGGACGGCACGGTATCATTCACGGACGCCGCTACCGCGAAGAGCTGGCCCGGTTCCCCGCCCGCCCTTCCGCCGAGGAACTCGCCGTGCGCGGCCGCATCCGCCGCCTGCTCGGTGACTTGGCCGGCGCCGCGGCCGATCTCGACGCCGCCGTCGCCGCCGCCCCGAAGTCGGCCCGCGCGCTGGCCTGGCGCTGGGAACTCTCGACCGTGACGGGGTCCGGAAACTCCGACCTCGAAAAAGCGGTCGCGCTCGAGCCCGACAACGGCTGGTGGCGTCTGTGGTCCGCGCTCGAACGACTGAGCGCGGGCGGGCCCGAGGCCGCCCTTGAGAACGCGCGGGCCGCCGCCGAGCTTTTGCCGCGCGAAGGGCTGGCCCGGGCCGTCGAAGCGCTGGCGCTGTCCCAGCTGAAGCGCCTGGCCGAGGCGATCGCGGCGCTTGACGCCGCGCTGGACCTAGACCCCGCGATGGAGTGGGCGTGGCGCCTGCGCGCGATCTGCAAAAAGGAGTCGGGCGACGACGCGGGCTGCCTCGCCGACTGCGTGCGGGCCATGCGCCTCGACGAGAATTCGGGCCTGCTCTTCGTCATGCTCGGCTTGCACCGGCTTAAGACCGACACCGCGCGCAGCGTCACGGCCGCCACGAAGCACCTCGAAGCGCACCCGGATGATTTCTGGGCTTACGTGTTCCGCGCCGACAACCGGCGCAGCCCCGACAC
>JAYTIP010000406.1:0-2543 GCA_043731745.1 Elusimicrobiota bacterium
GGCGATGTCGATGCGGACGTCCTTGTCGCCGGGCTCGCGACGGTCGAAGGTCCAGGGCTGTAGAGGGGTCGCGGCGTTCATCGAGGCGTAGGCTTTGGCTTGGCTCATGGGGGAGACTCTATAAAAACAGGAACACAAAGACACGAAGACACAAAAAGCGGATTATAATGTTACGCCCCCTGATCGTATTGCGCTTCCCTTAATAATTGGCTAGAATCGATGGCTACATGAGGAAAGGAGCCCTTCTCATCATTTCCGCCCCTTCGGGCGCCGGCAAGACGACCATTTGCCGCAAGCTCCTCGCGCGCCGTAAGGACCTCAAGTATTCCGTCTCCTGCACGACGCGCTCCCCCCGCCCCGGCGAGAAAGACGGCAAGCACTATTACTTCCTCTCGCGTGAAGACTTTAAGAAGAAGATCCGCCGTAACGAGTTGCTCGAATGGGCGATGGTGCACGACGAATATTATGGAACGCCGCGCCATTTCATCGAAGACCAGACTAAGCGCGGTTCGCATGTGATCATGGCCATCGATGTGCAGGGCGCCATGTCGATCCGCCGCAAGCATCCCTCCGCGATCTTGGTGTTCGTGCTCCCCCCGTCGATGGACGCGCTCAAGGCGCGTCTCGCCGGCCGCCGCGACGCCACCGAGGTCGTAGCCAAGCGCCTCGCCAACTCGCACGGAGAGCTCGCCGCCGCGAAGGACTACGACTACGTCGTCGTCAACGACGAGCTTGAGACCGCCGTCAATCAGATTTCGTGCATCCTCACCGCCGAGACGCTCAAGACCTCGCGCCTCGACCCGTCGCACCTCGTGCCTGCTCTCGCTTAAGGAGAAAGTCAAAATGGCCAAGAAGGAAGCCGTCAAAGAAGCCGCGCCCTACAAAACGACCGAAGAGATGATCCTCAATTTCCCCCGCGGTAAGTACTCCGCGATTCCCATGGCCGCGATCTGGGTGAAGGAGCTCAAGAAGCGCGAAGAGAACCGCCACTTGACCCCCGCCGAGCTGCTCGACCTCGCCGTGCGCGAAGTCCTCGGCGGCAAGGTGGACTGGAAGGACCTTAAGAAGGCCGCCGCGACCCAGGGCGAAGAGCCCCCCAAGAAGGCGGAGTAAACGGTGGCCAAGTCGGTACGCCGCGTGGTGCTGGGCGTTACCGGCTCCATCGCGGCGTACAAGGCTCCGCTGATCGTGCGGGGCCTGATGAAGAAGGGCGTCGAGGTCCGGTGCGTGATGACCCCGAACGCGGCGCAGTTCGTCACGCCGCAGACGCTCGCGACTTTGACCGCTCATCCGGTCGCGCAGACGATCCATGATCCGTCGCTGTGGGCCATGGCGCATCTCTCGCTGGCGAGCTGGGCGGACCTCGTGCTGATAGCACCCGCGACCGCGGACTTCATCGCGCGCTTAGCGCAGGGCCGCGCCGAGGGCGTGCTCGACGCGCTCGTGCTGTCGACGAAGTCTCCGGTCTTCGTCTGCCCCGCGATGGACGCCGAGATGTGGGAGCACCCCGCGACGAAGAAGAACATCGCGACGCTCAAGTCCTACGGCTACCGCGTACTCGGCCCCGAAAAGGGCGAGCTCGCCAGCGGCAAGGTCGGCTGGGGCCGCCTCGTCGAGCCCGACGAGATCGTCCGCGCCGTCCTCAAGTGAATCTCCGCGGACGACGATTCCTTATTACCTCCGGGCCGACGCGTGAATACCTCGACCCGGTTCGGTTTCTCACGAATGCCTCGAGCGGCGCCATGGGCTTCGCGTTGGCCGCCGCGGCGAAGGCCGCGGGCGCGCGCGTGACGGTCGTCAGTGGCCCGGTCGCGCTCGAAGCGCCTCGCGGCGTGAAGGTCGTGTCCGTGACGACCGCGCTTGAGATGCGGCGCGAGACCTTGAAGCTCTCGCGCCGCGCCGACGCCGTGATCGGCGCCGCCGCGGTCTCCGATTGGCGCGCGCCGAAGGTCGCGCTCCACAAGATCAAGCGCGGGCCGTCGGCGGTGCGCTTGACCTTGATTCCCAATCCCGATATCATCAAGGACGCCGCCGCGCTCCGCCGTCCGGGACAGATTTTCGTCGGGTTCGCGCTCGAGACGCGCCGCGCGGCGGCTCACGCGAAAGGCAAGCTCGTGCGCAAAGGCCTGGACCTCGTCGTGGCCAACGGCCCCGAGACTTTGTCGTCGGGACGCATCGCCGCGATGTTGGTGAGCCGGGAGCGCACGCGCCGCCTGGCTCCGGGAACGAAGTCGTCCGTCGCGAAAATCGTCGTCGCCGAAATCGAGAAACTAATCCATGAGCGCCGAGCTTGACGAGTTGAAGGACCTCACCCGCGCCCTCCGGCGTCGCGTCTCTTTGTCCGACCCGTCTGATTGGACGGACGGCGTCTCCGCGCCGGCGGCGAAAGCCGCCGCCAAAGTCACCGCGGCGTCGGCGAAAGCCGCCGCGAATGTCCCCGCGAGCGACGCGCGCACCGGCGACCTCGCCGCCTTGGCGGAAAAAATCCATGCCTGCCGCGCGTGCGAGCTCGGCGATTACCGCATCCAGGCGGTCCCCGGCGT
>JAYTIP010000407.1:0-7016 GCA_043731745.1 Elusimicrobiota bacterium
GACCGACGCGGTCACCACCGTCAAGATCCTCGACGCCAACGTCACCACTCAGAAGCTTGCCAACAACGCGGTCGACACCACCAAGCTGGCCGACGGCGCTGTGACGGCCGTCAAGATCGGCGCCGGCGTGGTCGACACCACGAAGCTCGCGACCGACTCGGTCACCACCATCAAGATCCTCGATGGCGCCGTGACGGCCGCCAAGTTCGCCGCTGGCTCGGTCGACACCTCCAAGATCGCGACCGATGCGGTCACCACTATCAAGATCCTCGATGGCGCCGTCACCGCCGCCAAGTTCGCCGCCGGCTCGGTCGACACCTCCAAGCTCGCGACCGACGCGGTCACCACCATCAAGATCCTGGACGCCAACGTCACGGGCGCCAAGATCGCGGCCGCGGCCATCGATACAACCAAGCTCGCCACGGACGCCGTCACGACCATCAAGATCCTCGATGCCAGCGTGACGGGGGCGAAGATCGCGGCGGCGGGCATCGACACCACCAAGCTCGCGACTGACGCCATCACGACTACCAAGATCCTCGATGCCAACGTGACCGGCGCCAAGATCGCGGCCGCGGCGATCGACACCACCAAGCTCTCGGACGGCGCCGTCACAACGGTCAAAATCAACGCCGCCGCGGTCGACACGACCAAGATCGCGACCGACGCGATTACCACGCTCAAAATCCTGGACGGCAACGTGACGACGTCCAAGCTCGCCAACAACTCGGTCGACACGACGAAGATCGGCGACGGCGCGGTGACGACCCTCAAGATCAACAACGGGGCGGTCGATACCAACAAACTTGCTACGGACGCGGTGACGACCATCAAGATTAAGGACGACTCGATCACCAGCGCCAAAATCCTCGACGGCACGATTCAGCGCGCCGATGTCAATTTTTCCACCTTCTCACGCGTCCCGCTCGACCAGACGACGGCCGTGGTCGGAAACGTCTCCGTCGCCAGCATGACCTTCCAGGTCGGCGCGAACGAAATCTGGGGCTTCGAGTTCAACATGATGAACGGCTGCAGCGGCGTAGGCGGAGTGAACTACGCCTTGGTCTTCGGCGCCGGGACCGTGCGCGCGACCGCTCACGGCATGGGTGCAACGGCCGCCTCGGTAACTTCCTCGATCATGACCACCAGCGCCGTGGACAGCGTGGCCTTCAACGCCGCCAACCTCGCGACGGGCTGGACGAAGATTTACGGTAGCATCAACAATACGGGCGGCGCCGCCACCTCCGTGACCTTGACCTTCGGCTCCGTTACGGGTGGACAGACTTCCACGGTATTCGCGCAATCGTGGATGAAAGCGGAGAGGGACAGGTAAGCCCGCGGGGGATTCGGGGGGGGCGATCAGTCTGTCTGTCGCGCATCGGCTTCCTTGGCGAATCGGTGAAATTCCACCGATGACGGCTGAGCATGCCGCTGCCGTCGACGCAACATGACCCACTCTCGGCTAACCAAGCGCGAAATCAGCGCGGAGGCTCCGCCGTGTAACGTTTTATTTCAGGTTATTACCGCGCCGACTGGAGGCGCGTGACGGCCGCGCGGGCGTCGAGAAGGGGGCCGAACTTGGGGTCGAGGGCCAGCGCGGCGTCGAATTCGCGCGCCGCGTCGGTGAGCCGGTTCTTAAAGCCCAGGTCGTAGTGCATGCGCGCGGCGTTGCCCGCGATGTAGTGGGGAATCGAGAGGCGCGGATGACAGGCGATGGCCTCGCGGCCGTCGCGGTCCGCCAGTTCCAGCAGAGCGAGGCGGTGCTCCACGGTGTGGTCGGCGTTGATCCAGTCCGTGACGCAGTTGATCTCGCCCATGACATAGGACAGCTCGCAGGGGCGCGCGAGCCGGACCCGCGCGATGGCCGCTTTGGCCGACGGCAAATCGCCGGCGTTGTGCGCCTTAAGTCCCCGTTTGAATTCGGCGTCGATCACTGCGGAGCGGGCGGTGTGATAAACGCCGGCACCGAGCAGAACGGCGAGAACGAGCGGAACGGCGCGGGGGACGGTGCGCTGCGTCTCATTCGCCGAGAGCGAGGCGAGCAGGCCCGCGACGACGGCGGCGACGGTCCAGACTTCGAGGGAGACGGGATTGAGCTCGAGGTTGACCCACAGCGCGATCAGGCCCGCGGTCAACGCCGCCGCCAGGCGCCGGTTCGCGGGGCGGGCGAAGGCCGCCGACGCGGCAAGGAGCAACGCGGCCAAGAGCCACGCGTAGGCGGCGGCGCCCGCGAGGCCCAGACCCGACAGGACATGGAGGAAGTCGTTATGCGCGTAGGCTTGATAGTGATCGCGACCGGCGACGGCGATGAAGGCGTCGGTGCGGTGGATCTTGAACGCTTCTTCAAATCCGTCGGGGCCCCAGCCGAGCCAGGGGCGTTTTTGGAAAAGGTGAAGCGCCGTTTTCCAGACTTCGAGGCGGCCGCGGTCGGAGGCCGAGGCGCCCGCGCGGGAGGCCCAGACGGCGGCGCCCGTCACGAGTAGGACGGCGAGCGCCAGCGCGCGGCGCAGGGCCGGGACTGGGTCGCGGCGGCTCATGAGCGCGTAACCGCCCGCGCCGGCCGCGGCGGCGACCATGGCGCCGCGTGAGCCGCTGGCAAGCAAGCCGCCGACGGTGAGCGCGAGCGCGCACGCGGTCGCGGCCCCGCGCTCGGCGTCCGCGCGCCAGATCAAGACGGGCGTGAGCAAAGCGAGGTACGCGCCGAGGTCGACCGGGCTGCCCAAGGAGGACACGGCGCGAGCGCCCGTGGGCAGGTCCTGGATGCGGAAGACGGGGTCCCAACCGAGCTTTTGGATCACGGCGTAGCCGCCGACGAGAACGCCCGCCCAGGAGAGCAGGCGGACGGGGAATTCCTCACGGCCGCGCGCGCCGCGCGCGGCGAATTGCGCCGCCGCGGCGATCAGCGCCATGCCCCAGACGCCGTGCACATAGGAGTCATAGCGGCCCAAGAAGCTGATCCGAGGATCGTCGGAGAACGCCGCCGACAGCGCCGCGAGCGCGAGAAGGGCCGCCAGCGGGCGGTCGAGGGCCGTGACGCCGCCGGAGAGGGCGTCGGGGCGAGCGGCGGCGGCCCAGGCGGCGATCAGAAGCCCTGTGTTGAGGGCGACGAATTTAGGAAGGGTGAACTCGGCGACGAGGGCCTTGCTCCAGACGAGGGGGACAAGCACGACGAGGACGAAGAACGCGGCGTCGACGGCGGTCGTCGCCCTGGGCGCGGGCTTCACCGTCAGGCCTTGGCGGTCGCCGGGTTGAAGCGGTAGCCGACGCCGTGCACGGTCTGGATCATCTCGGAGCAGGGGGTGATTTTACGGCGCAAGGACTCGATGTGCTTGTCGAGCGTGCGGGTTTCGACGCTGCCGGGATAGTTCCAGACGGCGGCGAGGAGCTCGTCGCGCTTGAAGGCGCGGTCGGGATGCTTGAGGAGATGGGCCAGAAGATCGAACTCGAGCCGCGTGAGCTCCAAGGTCTTGCCCACGGCCGACGCCTGGCGGGAAACGAGCTTGAGCGTGATGGGTCCCGAGGTCAGCACCGTCGCGGTCTCCTCGGGCGCCTCGCCGGAGAGCACGGCGCGACGCAGCAAGGTGCGCACGCGCGCGAGGAAGATCGGGGGCTGAAAGGGGCGGGAAATCGCGTCGTCGGCGCCGGCGTCGAGCATGGCGACGGTCTCGCGCGAGTCGGCCTTCGGGTCGACGCTCAGAACGGGCAACAGACGGAACTCGGGCTCACCACGCAGCTTGCGGAGAAAGGCAGCGGCGGACGCGCCTTCGCCGAATGCGACGACGAGCATGTGCGGCTTCGCGGCGCGCAGGGCGGCGGCGCCGGCGGACGCGTCGGAGAACTCGACGACGCGATGGCCGCCGCCCTCCAGCAGCTCGACGAGCTGGGAGCGAAACTTCGCGTTGTCGGCGCCGACGGCTACGATCACGGGATCATCCTCCGAACACCGGGTACTCGCCGAACACGTCCTTGAGCGCCTGCGTGACCTCGCCGACCGTGGCGTAGGCCTCGACGGACTCGAGGATGATAGGCATGAGATTGGTCTCGGTCTTCGCGGCCTCGCGCAGGCGCTTGAGGCACGACTCAACCTTGCCGTTGTCGCGCTCGCGGCGAAGCTTCTTGAGACTCTTCACCTGACCCGTCTCGACCGCGTGATCGATCTTGAGGATCGGCGGAGTCGCGCCGGAGGAGGCCTGCTCATTCACGCCGACGATCTTGCGGCGACGGGCCGCGAGGTCGAGTTCGAAGCGGTAGGAGGTCTCGGCGATCTCGCGGTGGAAGTAGCCCTTCTCGAGAGCGGGGACGACGCCGCCGAGCTCCTTGATGCGCGTCATCATCTCGACGGCGCGCTTCTCGACATCGGCCGTGAGGGTTTCGAGGTAGTAGGAGCCGCCGAACGGATCGGGCGTGTCGGTGACGCCGGTCTCAAGTGCCAAGATCTGCTGGGTGCGCAGCGCGAGCTTGACCGCGTCGTCGGTCGGCAGCGCCAGCGCTTCGTCGAAGGAGTTCGTGTGCAGGCTCTGCGTGCCGCCGAGCGCGGCGGCCATCGACTGGTAGGCGACGCGCGCCAAATTATTCAGCGGTTGCTGCGCCGTCAGGCTCACGCCCGCCGTCTGGCAGTGCATGGGCAGCATCCACGACATCTCTTTCTTGGCACCCAGCTCGTCGCGCATGAGCTTCGCCCAGATGGAGCGTGCGGCGCGCAGCTTGGCGATCTCCTCGAAGAAGTGGTTGTGCACGTCGAAGAAGAAGGAAAGCTGGGAGGCGAAGTCGTCGACGGCGAGGCCGCGCTTGATCAGACGCTCCGCGTAGTCGCGCCCGTCGGCGAGCGTGAAGGCGAGCTCTTGCACCGCGTCGGCGCCGGCTTCGCGGATGTGATAGCCGGAAATCGAGATCGGATAGAAGCGGGGAACATTGCGCACGCAGTATTCGATGAGGTCGAGGACCAGGCGCATCGAGGGCTCGGGCGGGTAGAGGTACTCGTTCTGGGCGATGTACTCCTTGAGGATGTCGGTCTGGCAGGTACCGCGCACGCGCGAGAGGGGGACGCCCTGCTTCTTGGCGAGCGCCAAATACATCGCGAGGATCACCGGAGCGGGCAGGTTGATCGTCATCGAGGTCGAGACCTTGCCCAGGTCGATCCCGGCGAAGAGCTGCTCCATGTCGGCCAAGCTGTCGACCGCCACGCCCTCACGGCCGACCTCGCCCAAGGAGCGGGGATCGTCGGAGTCCAGGCCCATCAAGGTCGGCAGGTCGAACGCGGTCGAGAGGCCCGTCTGGCCGTGTTCGAGCAGGTACTTGAAGCGTTCGTTGGTGTCCTTCGCGGTCTTGTGGCCGGCGAACATGCGCATCGTCCACGGCCCCATGCGGTAGCCGCCGCTCTTGAGGCCGCGCGTGAAGGGGAACTGACCCGGGCGACCGATGCTCTCAGGCGCGGGAGCGTCGGCGGGGCCGTATTCCCGTTTCACGGGAATGCCCGACAAGGTCGTCGGATCCGCGGCGGGAACGGACGGCGCCTTCGATTTTTCGGCGGACGGGCTCATTTAGTTGTCCCGGTGACCCCGGATCTTATTGCGGCGCTCGTCCATTTGCTTCAAATTCTGCTGGCGGCGCTCCATCGAGCGCTCCTGCTTCTGCTTGCGCTTCTCCTCGAGCTTCTGCTTGAACTCCGCGCGCTTGCCGAGCATCTTCTTGCGGTGCTCGAGCATGCGCTGCAGCATCTTCTTGCGCATCTCGCCGCGTTCGCCGGGAGGAAGCGCTTTCCACTTGGACTTGATCGAGGCGAGGCGGCGGGAGTGGCCGCGCATGGCCGCTCGGTGCGCGATGAAGCGCTTGAGCTGGGCGGCGTGTTCGGGAGCCGCGCCCTTGGCGATCGAGGTCTCCTGGTTCGAGATGAGGAGCTCGGGCGCGCCGCCTTTATCGCCCGTGACCTCGACCTTGCCCTCGTCGAAAACGCCGACATGCGACTGGTCGCCCGCGGCCTCGACGCCGAACTCGGTGCCGCGCACGGCGGCGACGGCGGTGGGGGTGCGCACGCGCAGGCGCTGGTTGCCGAGCTTTTGGATCTTGGCGAGCATCGAGCCCGCCGCAAGGAAGAAAGTCGATTCGTTCTTGGCGGTCTTCTCGAGCTTGAAGTCGGAGTTCTCGCGCACGGTGATCAGGCTCGAGCCGTCGAGCGCCACTTCGGCGGAACCGCCCTCGGCCGTGACGACGCGGTCGCCTTCCTCGAGCGGCATACCGGCCTCGCCCGACACCTCGGGGGAGCCGTCGGCGGGGACCACGGTGACGTCGCCGGACGCGGCGGACATCCGCGCGTCCCATTTTTCCTCTTGAGCTCGCGCGGGGGCCGCCAGGACGGAAAAAATCAATAACGCGATGATCGATTTCATGAGGTGAGCTCCACTTTGACGAATTGATGCTTGCCCATCTTGAGGGTGAACGCGGCGGGGGAACTGACGGGCGCGTCGGCCGCCGCCTTGACGCCGTCGATCTGGACGCCGCCCTGCAAAATGAGCCGGCGCGCCTCGCCGAGGGACTTAGCCGCGCCCGCCTCGACGATCAGCTTCGCCAGCGGCGTGCCCGCGGCCGCGCGCACGACGCGCAGATCGGTCGGGATCTCCTTCTTGGAAAAGGTGTTCTCGAAGTAGGCAAGGGCATCGTCGCCGGCCTTGGTACCGTGGTACTTCGCGGTGATCAGGCGCGCGAGCGCCTTCTTGGCCTTCATCGGATGCTCGGCCTTGACCGCCGCGAGGTCTTCCTCGGTCAGCAGTTCGTAGTACGAGAGCATGAGCTCGTCGGAGACGCGCATGGTCTTGCCGAACATGTCGTTGGGCGCGTCATTGAGACCGATCGAGTTGCCGTAGGACTTCGACATCTTCTTCTCGCCGTCGAGACCGACGAGCAGGGGCACGGTCAGCGCTACCTGCGCTTCCTGACCGGCGTCCTGCTGCATCTTGCGTCCCATCAAGAGGTTGGTGAGCTGATCGTTGCCGCCGAGTTCGACGTCGGCTTTCACCGCG
>JAYTIP010000408.1:0-2727 GCA_043731745.1 Elusimicrobiota bacterium
AGAACCGGCGACCGCGGCGCCTGAGCGTGCGCGACGACGAGGCATGCGAGAAAAAAGCCCGCGCGGAAAAGCATGGAAGAAATATAACCCCGGCGCCGGATTATGTCAACGCGCCGCGCGCTCCAATTCGGCGAGCCAACTCGCGCGATTGCCTTCCGCGCCCTCGGAGCCTCCCCAGCCGGTCATCTCGGATTTCACGATCCCGTCTTTGAGGAAGTAGAAGCGCGGCGACGAGTCGAAATTGAACTCCGGGAAATCCGACGCGCGACGGGCGATGACGAATGATTCCAGTCCAAAACGCCGCTTCCATGCCGCGACCCCCTCCGCGTCGAAGCGCTCGGTGAGCAGGACCCCGTGCTCACGGAGCACGCGAGCCGTCACCGGGTCCGCGAGCAAGTCCCGGGTCGCCGATTCGGCGGAGGGGCAGCCCGGAAAGAGCAGCATCGCGACGCGAGTGCCGTGATCGAGGGCCAGCGCGGTCAGTTCGACGCTCTTCCAATCCTCTCCTACGGAATACACGGGGCGGCCCGGCCCGGGCGAGGCCGCGGTTAGGAATTTTTCGGGCATCGACGGAAACGGAATGTCGGGAAATCGCTTGCGAAGGGCCGCAGCCTGATCGAACATCCGGGCGCCCATGAAGGCGAAGAACATCCGTTTCAAGTCGCGGGGGGCGCGGTCACCTCGCCGCAATTTTTCTTCCAGAGCCCGCTCCTCGAGCAACACCATGTCTTTAGACTCAGGTCTATAGAATGCGGCAGTAGCGGCGGCGGCGTGAACTGCCGCGACGGTTTCCGTCGTGTACAGCCGGAGCTGTTCGGGGGATAAGCGCGAGGCTTCGAGGCCCCTGGCCGCTTCCAGCACCGCGGCGGGTTCGGCCGGCTGACGGTCGCCCGCCGCGCTTACGCGGCGCGCCTGGATGAGCGCGCGCTGCTCCGAGGGAGCGCAAGCGACCTGAGGGAGCACAATTGCTGCTACTTGCAGGACGAATAGCAGGTCGAATCTTGAGTGGAGGCGCAATGTCTTCGTTCCTCGTTTCGGGACACGCAAGCGGAGTCGTCGCACCAACCATTTCCACACACGCCCTTCGGGCTCACGCGGCCAACAGGACAACGATCAGGCCTTTCATGACGACGCGAGGCTTACGCCGATTCGATCAGCGGGCGCGGCGGCTTGCCGTATTCGCTGAAGATGGACACGATCTCGTCGTAGTCCAACTCCTCGCGCTTGAGCAGCTCGTTGGCGAAGCGCTCGACGATCTTCCACTCCGCGCGCAAGGTCTTCTCGACCTCGGCCAGGCCGTTGCGCAGGATCTTGTTGGTGTCGGCGTTGAGCGCGCGCTTGACGTCTTCGGAGAGATGCGCGGGCGGCATGGCGTTGTAGTTGCCGACGTAGCCGCTCTCGCCCATGCCGATGGTCCAGACCATCCGGTGCGCCTGGCTCATGGCGTTGTAGAAGTCCGAGCCCACGCCTTCGGTCGTGACGCCGTACTTGATCTTCTCGGCGAGGTAGCCGCCGAGGGAGACCTTGATATTGGCGTACAGCGAGGCCGAGTCGTCCAAAATGATCTCGCCGCGGGGCACGGAGTGCACGACGCCCAGCACGCCGCCGCGCTCGATGATCGAGGCCTTGAAGACGTCGCGGGTCGGATGCTCGAGGTACATCTGCACGAGGTGGCCCGCCTCGTGGAAGGCGGTCATCTCGCGCTCGTGCGAGGTCATGCTGATGCGGTGCGCGATGCCGAGCTCGATGCGGTCAAGCGCCGCCACGCAGTCCTTGTAGGAGATGAGCTCGCGCCGCTCGCGGGTGGAGATCAACGCGGCTTCCTTGAGGACATTTTCGATGGAGGCGGGCGAGTACTGCACGGTCTTGCGCGCCAGCCGGGCGAGGTCGATCGAGGGATCGCACTTGAGCTTCTTGGCGTAGTACTCGAAGATCTCGAGGCGCTCCTTGAGGTTCGGGAGGTCGACGCGGATCGTGCGGTCGAGGCGGCCGGGTCGCACCAGCGCTTCGTCGAGAATGTCGAGGTTGGCGTTGGTGGCCGCGATGACGATCACATCGGCGTCGGTCTCGTTGAGGCCGTCCATCTCGACGAGCAGCTGGTTGAGCGTGCTGTTGGACTCGGAGGTGCCGCCGTCCATGGCTCCGCCGAAGCGGCGCTTCTGACCGATGACTTCGATCTCGTCGATGAAGAGGATGCAGACGCCGTGCGCCTGGGCGTACAGGCGGGCGCGGCGGAAGATCTTGCGCACGCGGGCGGCGCCGGTGCCGACGAAGACCTCGATGAACTCGGAGGCCGAGGTGGTCATGAAGGGCACCCCCGCCTCGGTGGCGATGGCCTTGGCGAGCAAAGTCTTACCGCAGCCGGGAGGGCCCGCGAGGACCATGCCGCGGATGATCTTGCCGCCGACCTTGCGCAGCAGGGCGCGGTCCTTGATGAGCTGGACCATTTCCCAGGCTTCGCGCTTGGGCTCGCCAAGGCCCACGACGTCGCTGAACTTGACGTTGATCTTGGTCGGATCGACCTTCTTCTTGCTGATGTCGGCCAACCCTCCGTACTGAAAGGTATAGAGGAAGAAGACGAAGATCAGCGAGTTGATGATGCTCGAGGGCAGCGAGATCACGTTGAACCCGATGATGTAGCGGGCGACGCTTTCCTCGAGGCGGGTGAGGTACCAGAGGGGAAGGAGGACGGCGGCGAGCACGATCAGGACGAGGACGAGGTGGACC
>JAYTIP010000409.1:0-2854 GCA_043731745.1 Elusimicrobiota bacterium
TTGACGCGCGAACGGCGGGGGGCTATCCTTCGCGTCATGAGATATCCCGCCCTCGTTCTCGTCGCGACCTTCGTGGTGACGCCTCTCGCCGCGGCGGCGCGCGCCACGCCGACCGTCGTGGATTTTTGGTCCTGGTTCGCCGGACCGAGCGCGGCCCCGGGCGCCTACGGGGCCCCGGCGATGCCGTGCCAGACGGTGCACGGTCTGGTCAACCAATACAGCCGCTCCGGCAAGCGCTTCGTCACCCAGGACGGCCAAGAGTACGCCTACAACTTCCTGATCTCTCTCGGCGCCAACGCGCGGATCTGCCGCGACAACGACGCTCCGGTGATTCCCGCCGAGGCGATGATGCCGCAACGCTTTCCCGTCTCCTTCGTGAGCTGGCTCGACGAACACGACGGCGACAAGGCCATCCGCCGCGCCGCCATGGGTTACCTCGCGGCCGCCGACGCCGACGCGGACCCGATCGGGGCCATGAAGGCGCAGCGCAAGCTCTTCTGGGAATCGGCGATGAAGGCCGTGCTCTCGGAGCCGGACCAGCGCGCCCGCATCTGCCGGGAGATCGAGCCGGAGAACAAGGCCTGTCCGGACCAGTTGCAGACCCGCACTCTTGACGAGTTGTACGCGGCGGGCCGCAAGGCTCCGCGCGCCGAAGCCCCGGCCGCCGAGCCCGGTCACCCTGGCCCGGCACGGGCGCCCGAAGCGGCGCCCTCCCACGATAGCGGCGACCGCGCCCCGGCCCGCGAACATTAGCCTGTGGGTCTTTAGGCCCACCGACGACCAGGCCTAAAGCCCTGGCGAGAAGCTCGTTTCGGGGTTAGACTAATGAGGATGACCCCTCGTCATGCCGTGGCCGGCGTCGTTCTGGCGGCTCTCTTCATGAGCGCGGCCCCTTCAGCCCGCGCGGTGGAAGTCACGGCCGTCGTCCCCGCGCCCACTCCCGATCCGCGCAAGAAAGCCGATCCCGTCAACCCCGCCGACGAGATCAAGGACGCCTGCGACGCCGACGCGGTCGAGGTCACTTTGGCTGATCCTCAGGGCCCTCCCGCCGAGGGGAAGGAATCCGTCACCGACCGCGCCAAGGAGGCGCAGAGCACCGCCAATCGCCTCGGTGCGGGCGTCGAGGCCGAGGTGAACGACAAAGGTCAGACGCTTTCGTGGAAGCGCGGCAAAACTCCCAAGTCCGCCTGCCGTGAAAAGCTGCGCCGCCTGCGCCGCGACTATCCCGGTCGCGTGAGCTTCGAGCCCACGACCTCCGAGCGCGTCGAGGAAGTGCGCCGCCGCCGCGACGCGATGATTCCCGAGGCCATGCGCAAGAACGCCGGCGACGCGTCCTATCACGGCGGCTTCTTCGACTCCTCCAAGCTCTTCGGCTCGGGCATCGTGCCCAGCGCCGCCGGCGGCTCGGGGGGGATCACGAGCGCTTTAACGCGAGGACTCACCGGCGAGGGGGGCAGCGGCGTCGCGGCCTCGGGCTTGGGTCCATTGCGCTCGGTGCCGGGTCCGACCGCCAACGCACCCACGGTCCAACTTCCCGGACAGTATCACCGCATCGTCAGCGCGCCTCCGGCCCCGGCGTCCTACGCGGCGCCCACCTTCACGCAGCGCGTCTCCAACGCGTGGCAGGACACTCGCTCCTATGTCTCGCAGAGCATCGACGACGCGGGCAAGTGGGTCAGCGGCGTCGCGCGTTCCGTGAAAAACAGCTTCTTTACCGGCATCGAGATGATCCAGGGCTACGGCTATCGCCTGGTACGCGCGTGGCGCGGCTCCAACTGGGGCACCAAGCCGCTCATCGACGGGCTGCGTAAGATCGCCGCCTACATGCGCGGCGCCGGCAAGGCCGAGACCGACATGACCATCGGCGACATCTCGAGCGCCCAGGGCGGCAAGCTCGGCTCCCACCTCTCTCACGGCCGCGGCCGCGATGTCGACATCGGCTTCTACATGACCGACGCCAAGACCGGCCAGCCCGTCGAGGGCGAGTTCGTGCGCTTCACCGGCGGCAAGGACGGCCTGACGGGCAATTTGAACGGGCGCGCCGTGCGCTTTGACGCCGCGCGCAACTGGCTGCTCGTCCAGGCGATCATGTCCAACCAGGATCCGGGATTCACGCCCACCAACATCTTCATCGCCGACCACCTCAAGCGCGCGGTCCTAGCGGCGGCCCCGGCTTCCCCTGAGCGCGACGGCGCCGCGCGCATCATGTCCTACTGGCCCGGCCACGATAACCACTTGCACCTGCGCGTGCAATGAATCTTCCGTTCCTGCTCGCCGCACTTTTGTTCGCAGCGACCGCGCGCGCCGAGCACAGCGCCGGCGGCGGGGGCGGGCTCGTCTCCGTGGCCAACGGCGAGATGATCTTCACCGCCACGCCCATCCAAAACGGGATCAACGGCCAAATCATGGTGCGCCGTCTCTCTCCCGACGGCGGCGTGATCTGGGAGCAGAGCTGGGGCCGGGGCCGCGCGGAAGACGCGACCGCGATCGCGACCACGCCCGACGGCGGCGTCGTCGTCGCGGGCGCGTACAAGGGAGGCTGCTTCGCCACGCGCTTCGACTCGCAGGGCCGCGTCATCTGGGAGATCACGCCGAACTCGACGGGCCTGTGCCGTCCCGCCGGCGTCGTCACCGACGGCGCCGGTGTCGTGTACCTGCTCGCCACGGTCGACGGTTCGGCGGGTTACGACGCGATGGTGTGGAGCCTGGGCACACGGGGCGATGTCGCGTGGAATTACCGCTACGCCTCGAACGAAGCGCTGTACGCCCAAAACCTGTATCTCGATCCCCGCGGCGACCGCTTGCGCGCCTTCGTCCTGCGCAAGCGCGGGACGGACTTTCTTGAGGAGTTCTT
>JAYTIP010000410.1:0-4035 GCA_043731745.1 Elusimicrobiota bacterium
CTCACGCAGACGCCCAAGGCCAAAGACGAAATTATCGTCGAGCTCGAAGCCGAGAAGGCCGAGCTCGTTCGCGCGATGCGCGAGCGCCACGAACAGCTCAAGACCGTCCTCGAGGAACGCCGCGCGATCGAGAAGACGATGGGGGATAGCCTCGTCACGCTCTCCTCCGAGCTCGAGAAGGCCCGCGCGCGAGCGCGCGAGGCCGAATCTCGCATCGAGGCCGGTCGCGGCGAACGCCACGGCCTCGAGAACAAGATTTCCGATCTCGAGCGCGCGATCGCCGAACGCGACGCGCGCGCGCTGTCGCTCGGCGCCGAGCGCGACGAACTCACCCGCGCCTTGGTCGCCGAGGCCGAGAAGGTCCGGCTTTCGATGGCCGACCGCACCGCGGCCGACGAGCGCTGGCATCAGCGCTTACTCGAACTGCAACGCAAGGTCGAGGACGAAACCGCGCGCGCCGGCCAGGAAGCCTCCGCGACGAGCGATCTGCGCGCTAAAGTCGCGACTTTGTCGGAGCATATGGCGCGCGCCCTGCAGGAGCGCGACGCCGTCGTCGCGCGCTTCGCCGATTGGGAGCGCGAGCGCCAGCGCCTGCTCGACGCCCTCAAGCAGAAGGACGGCATGATCACGATGCTGTCCTCCGCCTTCCAAGGCTCGCTGAAGAAGCCCTAGGCCCTTTCATTGTAGAATGACCGCATGAAAGCGGTCGTTCTGAAAGCCTTCGGCGGCGTCGAGAACCTCGAGCCGCGCTCCGTGCCCGATCCCGTCCCCGGGTCCGGCGAGACCCTCTTGCGCGTGCGCGCCTGCGCGCTCAACCACCTTGACCTTTGGATTCGCGAAGGGTTGCCGGGGTCCAAGGTGAAGATTCCGCACATTCTCGGCTCCGACGTCGCGGGCGAAACCGGCGGACGCCGCGTCGCGGTTCATCCCGGACTTTGCTGCGGCGCCTGCAGTCCTTGCCGGGACGGCCGCGAGTCCGACTGCCCGGACTTCGGCATCATCGGCGCCTACGGGGGCTCGCAGGGCGGCTATGCTCAGGCGCTCGCAGTGAAGTCCGCGCACCTGCTCGATCTGCCTGCCGGGGTGTCTTTTGAAGAAGGCGCGTGCCTGCCGCTGACCTTGCTCACCGCGTGGCGCATGCTCAAGACCTTGGGCGAGGTTCAAAAAGGACAGACCGTCGTCGTCGTCGGCGCGGGCTCGGGCGTGGCCGTCATGGGTATTCAGATCGCGAAGGCCTTGGGCGCGACGGTGATCGCAACGACGACCGACGCGGCCAAGGTCGAACGCGCCAAGGCGCTGGGCGCCGACCACGTCCTGCTGGCTCCGCCGGCGGACCTCGCCAAGGAGACTCGCAAGCTCACCGGCGGCGCGATGGCCGACTGCGTCTTCGAGCATGTCGGTCCCGCTTTGTTCATGGACGCGCTCAAGTGCCTCAAGCCCTCCGGCCGGCTCGTCACCTGCGGCGCGACCTCGGGTCCCAAGGTCGAGCTCGACATGCGCTACGTCTTCAGCCGCCAGCTGCGCGTCTTGGGCTCGCGCATGGGCAGCCTCGCCGAGATGCGCGAGGCCTGGAAGCTCGTGGAGTCGGGCGCGGTGAAGCCCGTCGTCGACCGCGTGTACCCGCTTGAGGAGGCCGGCGCCGCGCACGAGCGCCTGGCCTCGCGCGGACAATTCGGAAAGGTCGTCCTGCGCATTCCGTGAAGACCTCCGCGTCCGTTCCGGGCTGGCTGCTGGCCGCGACCCTGGCTTTGCCTTTGCTCGTCCTCGGCTCGCCGCTCATCGAGATCGACGACGCGCGCTACGCCGAGGTACCGCGGGCGATGGCCGTCTCCGGAGACTGGATCCTGCCCCGCCTGGACGCGATGCCCTATGTGGAGAAGCCGCCGCTCTGGTACTGGCTCGGCGCGGCCTCGATCAAAACCTTCGGCGCGTCGGAGGCCGCCGCGCGCCTGCCCATGTTTATTCTTACCTTGCTCGGCGCGGGGGGGATATTTTGGCTCGGCTCCTGGCTGTATTCGCCCAACACCGGGCGCGCGGCCGCCGCGGCCGTGTCGACGGCGACGCTGTGGCTGTTCCTGTCTCATAACCTGACGCTCGACATGCCGGTGAGCGTCTTTCTGTTGTGGACGACGGCCCTGATCTTACGCGTATTAGAGAAGCCGGCGGACGCCGGCTGGGCGGCGCCGGCGGCCTGGCTCGCAGCCGCTCTCGCTTTTCTGAGCAAGGGGCTTATCTCGGTGCTCTTTCCCGTCCTCTGGACCGTCGCGTTGATCGGGCTATTCCCCAAGTGGCGCAAGCCCGCGCAGAAGCTGCTCTCGCCCGCGGGCATGCTCTTGGCCGCGCTCGTCGCCGCGCCGTGGTTCTTCGCGATGCAGGCGCGTCGCCCGGATTTCTTTCATACCTTCTTCATCGAGCAGCACTTTCAGCGCTATTTGACGCCGCGCTACGGGCGCGGCGCGCCGTGGTGGTTCTACCTCGCCGTCCTGCCCGCGGGACTATTGCCGTGGACCGCGCCGTTTCTCGCGGGCCTCGCCAAGACCGCGCGCCGCCCGCTGGCGGATCCTCGCGCCGCGGCGCTGGCGTTGTGGGTGCTCGGCGTGTGCGCGTTCTTCACGACCTCGCACTCGAAGCTGGCCACCTATTGCCTGCCCGTCTTTCCGCACGCGGCTTTGCTCGCGGCGCGCGCCGCCGAGGAAAACCCCGCGGGGTGGCCCAAGACGCTCAGCCGCTTCTTCGGCGTCCTGTTCGCGCTCGCCGCGGCCGTCGCGGTGCTCCTCTGGTTTCGCCTGCCCTACTTGAGCTTGCCTCCTCTGGGCGCCGACGCCGCCCTCCTGCGGCGCCTGGCGGCGTTGGCTTGCGTCTTGCTCGCCTCGCTCTCGGCCGGCCAATTGTATGCGCCGTCGTCCAAGCGCCCGGTCCTCGTTCTCACTTTGTCCGGCGCGCTCGCCGGCTTGTGCGCGCTCGGCGCGATCAACGCGGCCGCACCCATGATCAGCGCCAAGGAGCTCGCGCTGGCCGTGAAGGCCGCCGCGCGGCCCGAGGACGAGATCTGGACCTACGACAGCTATCTCCACGGCCTGCAGTTCTACACGGCGCGACCGGTGGACAAGCTCGTCTACTTCGTCGGCGAGTTCCACTACGCGCAACGCGACGCTGAAAACGCCGGACGCTTCGGCGACGACAAGGACGTGCGCTCTCTGCCGCGCGCCGAGGGAAGAACTTTCGTCGCGATGAAGACCGCGCGCCGCGCCCATTTCGAGACCGTACCGCCGAAAGGCGCGATCGCGTCGTGGCGCGAGTTCGGGCCGTGGTCGCTGGCCGAAGTACGGGCGCGCTAGTTTAAGGACCTTCGCGCACGACGGGGGTACGGAAGCGGTCGCGCGCCGCGGCGCGGATGCGCCAGCCGCGGTTGCCCGCCTCCATCTTGAACGGCTCGGGCATGAAGATGACCGCCATCGCCGTGCGGAACTCAGCGGGATTGCCGCTCGCGTCTGCGAGCTGATCGAGGTTGGACGCGTAGGTGCCGTTTTTCGCCTTGTAGGCTTCCTCGACTTCCGCGATCACCGCGAGCCCTGCCTTGGCCTTGGACACCGCGTCACGGTCGCGCGGCGTCGGCCGCGCCCAGCCGGAGTAAATCTGGAAGGCGAACAGCCCGATCGCGCCGAGAGCGCCCGCCAGGAACAGCGCCGCGCCCTCGCTGCGGCTCTTCGCGTATGCCTCGACGACGACGGTCCCCGAGGCGTAATCATGCAACGCGCGGTTTTCGCGGTTGAACAACGCCACGATGAAACCGAAGTTGGCACCCGTCGAGCCGATCAGCCAGACGAGCGCGCGTATCAACGCGCGCCCGAAGCCGGGCGTCCCGCTTCCGTCACGGGCGACGACGCGCAGGCCCAGCAGGCGCTTGCCGATGGTGCCGCCGGTCATGTTGCCGACGAGCTGGTAGCCGAAGATCGCGGTGCCCCAGCCCGCGCCGATGAGAGCGAGGAGTTCCGGGGTCGGAGGTTTTTCAAGCGGCCCGAGCGCGAACCACAC
>JAYTIP010000411.1:0-8214 GCA_043731745.1 Elusimicrobiota bacterium
CACGTCGACTTTGTTGAGGAACACGACGATGTGAGGCACGCCGACCTGGCGGGCGAGCAGGACGTGCTCGCGCGTCTGCGGCATGGGGCCGTCGGCGGCGGAGACCACGAGGATCGCGGCGTCCATCTGCGCGGCGCCCGTGATCATGTTCTTGATGTAGTCCGCGTGACCGGGGCAGTCCACGTGCGCGTAGTGACGGTTCTTCGTCTCGTACTCGTTGTGGTGAACGTTAATCGTTACGCCGCGGGCCTTCTCTTCGGGAGCGTTGTCGATCTCGTCGTACCGCTTCGCCTGGGCCATGCCCGACTTCGCGAGGTAGGTCGTGATCGCGGCCGTCAAAGTGGTCTTGCCATGGTCGACGTGACCGATGGTTCCGATGTTGACGTGCGGCTTCGTGCGCTCGAATTTAGCCTTGGACATGGCGTCAGTTCTCCTTGTTTATCGATCAACGGCAACGACCAAAAAAAGCTGGGAATGGGAGTTGAACCCACGACCTTCCCCTTACCAAGGGGATGCTCTACCAACTGAGCTATCCCAGCGTAATAAAAACGGCGACATCTGGAGCGGGCGATGGGAATCGAACCCACGTAACAAGTTTGGAAAACTTGTGTTCTACCATTGAACTACGCCCGCGTCTTCCCCGCCCAACTTTTCCCGGGCGCAGAGACGCCAAACTTCGCGTCGCGGCACCGAGGGAAACTCCAACGGATGGCGGGATGAAAATTATAGCGAAAGCCCGGCGGGGAAGTCAAACCCCTGGACGCGGCGCCCCGCGCGGGGTATCCTTAAGAGCGATGGAAATAGGAAGACTCCTCAAGCTGTTGGCGATCGCGCTGGCGGTCGTCCTCCCGGCCCGCGCCTGGGTGGCCGAACCCATCTATGTCGCCAGCCCCTCAATGGAGCCCGCCCTCAAGACCGGCACCTTGCTCGTTCTCGACAAGGTGACCTTGCGTTTTAGACCGCCCCAACGGGGCGACGTGCTGTCCTTCCGCAGCCCGGTCGGGAACATCGACCTGCTCAAGCGCGTGGTGGCCTTGCCGGGTGAAACCATTGAAATGCGGGAAAAGGCAGTATTTATAAACGGAAAACAGCTAGACGAGCCCTATGTGGTCCATAGCCGCCCCGGGGAGAAGCTCGAGGGCGACACCATGGCGCCAGAAGTGGTCCCCGCAAACGGGCTGTTCGTCCTGGGCGACAACCGCGACGAGTCCAACGACTCCTCGGTCTGGAAAGACTCAGAAGGCCACCCCCTCCACTTCCTTCGCTTCCGGCTGATCCAAGGCCTCGCCCGGCGCCTGCCCTGGGCCTAGGCCCTTAGGCCTAGGTCGGCGTGGGCCTTGAGCCCCTGATGAGATGGGCCCGCGAGGGGTACTCTCTAGGCATGAAGACCTGGATGCCCGTCGCGGCGCTGATCCTCCTCCCCGTAGCCTCTTTCGCTCAGGTGACGATCCCGGAGATCACGATCTTCGGCGCCATTCCCCAGCCCGGTCTGGCGTTGCGCGGCGCCGTTGTGCCTGTCGATGAAAATCAGCGCGCCGCGGTCCTCAAAGAGCTCGAGGCCGTCAGCACCACCTTGATGTCCCAGACCCAGGCCGCGCAGGAGTTCAACTCCCATTATCAGCCGCGCCTCAACGAATTGAAGTCGGCCGCCCAAACCGCCAAGACCGCCGCCCAGCTCGCCAAGGTCAAGAAAGATCTCGCCGACTGGAAGACGACGGTGCTCAAGGCCCAGTACGCCGCGAAGGCCAAGGGCGTCGCCGCCACCGAGGACTTCGCCACCTTCTCCGCCCGCAAGGCTCGCGAGATCGAGTTCGTCGCCTCGCTTCAGCAGTCCTTCGCCATCGAGCGCGCCAAGGCGCAAACCTTGACCGTCCAGTCCGTCCTCGACAATTCCACGCCGGGCTCGACCCCGGACGCTTCCACCTGGTCTCACGTCTTCGACAAGACCAAGACCGGCGCTCCGATGAGCTTCGGCGACGGCGCGGTCAAAGCCGACATGCCCACGGGCGCCGCGCACTATAAAAAAATGCGCGACATCGCCGTCCGCGAGTGGGGCGCCAACCCCAAGATCGTCGACGCCGCCATCGCCGAGGCCCTCCGCCAGAATGTCGACCCCGCCCTCGTCCTCTCCGTGATCTGGCAGGAAAGCCGCTTCAACACGCACGCGACGAGCCCCGTCGGCGCTCGCGGCCTCATGCAAGTCATGCCCGACACCGGCCGCGGCCTGGGCGTCTCCAACCCCGACAATCTCTACGACATGAAGACGAACCTGCGCGCGGGCGTCAAGTACCTGCGCAACGCCGCCGCCTACCTGCACCTCAACGTCGATCTCTCCGACATCTCCGACGCGGCGCCGAACAAGATCAAGGCCCTTCTCGCCTCCTACAACGCCGGCTGCGGCGCGGTCTCCAAGTGGCTGCGCCAGCAGGGCGAGAACCTCGTGCGCATCCCCTACGCCGAGACGCGCACCTACGTTCGCGTCATCGCCGACAAGCTCGCCAGCCTCGGCGAGTCGCTGCGCCGCTAGCCCGCTCGTGCTATAATGTCCGTCGGCCGTCATCGTTTCCCGACGGGCAGTTAGCTCAGCGGTAGAGCATTGTCCTCACACGACAAGGGTCACAGGTTCAAATCCTGTACTGCCCACCAGCTTTTTAAAAAGACAAAGAGAGCCCTTCGCGGAAGGGCTCTCTTCTTTTTGACCGAATCGGTCGGGGTGGGACTACGGAAGGGGGAATCGAGCGCGCGCGGCTTCAAGAGCGCGCCGGGCCGTGCTCGGCAAGTGTTGCGCGACCCACAGCATGCGACGGAGCGGACGCGGCATGGCGGCGCGCGAAACGGGTGTCTGCTCGGCCAACGACGCGAGCATCTGGTAATTCCGTAAGCCCAGGGCCTTCTCGAGGTCCTCGTCCGCCGTTTCCAGGCGCGGGGCGTCCTCCGTCTCGACGACGTGGGTGTGCGTCGCGCAGGCGTCGGGAAGCGCCTGCGCGTAAATCCGCGGATCGAGCAGGTCGGCGCGAAACGAGCAGAGCAGGTCGATGTCGTCGCCGCGCGTGGCGCCCACCCACTTATTCTCCAAATCCAAAAAGAGGTCTCGCCTGCCGGCTAAGCGCAGGACGTCCGGGGTCTCGCCCCAGATCGTGATGCGGTGGAACCCGCGGGCGCGCAAGCCCGCCATCGCCTCGAGAAAGCAATCCCAAAGCTCGTCGACGGAGGACGCCGCGAGGCATTTTTCCGCGTTGAAGTCGGCGTCGCACATCATCAGCCGGCCGTCCGCAATCAGGGCGTCCACGTCGACGCCGCGACGGCGAAGCTCGGCGAGGAGCGGCTCGCGATGCTCGCGGGAGGGAACGAGGATCACGGGTTCGCCGCGGTCTAAACCCGCTTGGGCGAAGGCGGCCACGTGGCGCGCCAGGTGCTCGGTCGAGCGGTACACGTGCAGCGCGTGGCGGCACGCGGGAAAATTCATGCGCAAATTATAGTACCCCGGCTACTGCGGAACTGTAAAATTAATATGACAGCGCGCCTCAGGGGCGCGAGCGTCGGCTTGGACCCGCGGCGGGGAGCGTGACCTCGAAAGCCGAGCCGCGGGCCAGGCGGCTGCGCACCGAGACCGTCCCTCCGTAGGCCCCGACGAGCTTTTTGACCATGTGCAGGCCGAGACCGGGGCTGCCGGGCTTGGAGCCCTTCGCGACGCGGAAGAATCGGTCGAAGACGCGCGGCAGTTCGGCGCGCGGGATGCCGATGCCGGTGTCTTGGACGGTGATGCGCGCCGTCCGCTTCAAGGCGCGCGCGACGAGGCGCACGCGGCCGTCGGGCGGCGTGAATTTGATCGCGTTGTCGAGCAGGTGCTCGAGCGCCTGCGTCAGGTGACCCTGCTCCATGTTCACGCGCAAGCCTCGCGGCACCGAGACGCCGACGCTCAAGCGTTTGCGCTTGGCCCGGGACTTGAGTTTCTCCGCGCAGGCCCGCGCGACGCTCTGCAGTTCGGTCGCGTCGGGCTTCAGTGGCGCCGAGCCTTCGAGCGCGGACAAGGTCAACAGGTCGCCAACGAGTGCGTCGAGCCGGTCGGCGTTCGTCTCGATGATCCCGAGGAAGCGGTCGCGATCGGCGTCGTCGCGCCAGGCGCCTTCGCGCAAGGTCTGGGTGAAGCCTTTGATGGCCGCCACGGGGGTGCGGAATTCGTGCGAGACGTTCGCGACGAACTCGCGTTCGGCGCGTTCCTTGGAGGCGGCCAAATCCTCGGCGCGCTTGCGCGCGGTGACGTCCACGGCGATGATGACCACGCCGACGATCGCGCCCGTCTCGTCGCGGTAGGGCAAGGTGTCGCGCTGGACCCAGCGTTTCGCGCCGCCGCGGGACCGGAGCTCCTCGAGCTCGCCGATGCGGGGCCGGCCTGAACCAATGACGGCGAGGTCGTTGGCGTGGTACTCTCTCGCGCGCGCGAGGGAGAAAAGCTCCTCGGTGCGACGGCCCTGGATTTCGTCGACGGTCTTGCCGAGCCAGCGCGCGGCCGCGCGGTTGCAGCGCAAGATGCGGTTGTCGGTGTCCTTGTACCAGATCATGGCGCGTACGGTGTCGAGGATCAGCGCCTGCTCCGCCTCCTGGCGGCGCAGGGCGGCCTCGGCGCGGCGGCGCTCGGCCAGCTCGTCTTCGAGGGCCTGATGAAGCCGGGCCTTCTCGATCGCGGCGCTCGCGCGCGTCGCGAGCTGCTCGGCGAGGATGAGGTCCGCCTGGGACAGGGGCCGCCAGCCCGCGTCGGCTCCGAGAGTCAGCGCGCCGATCGTCTTGCCGCGGGATCTAAGGGGAACACACATGTATGCGGAGATGTCGAGCGCGCGCAGCAGGCGCAGGTGCCTCTCTGAGGTCGCGAGGCGCGCGTTGAAATCGTCCGCCGTGCGGGCGACGAACTCGGAGCGCCCGGAATTAAGGACGCGATGCGCGGGATAGCGGCGGTCGCCTTCGCTTGAGTGCAGTTGGGCGAGCTCGCGCAGGATTTGGAGGCGCTCCGGCGACTCGTGCCAGACGCGCGGCACGACGAGACCCCCGCCGGAGCGCAAGGTGATCGAACACCACTGCCCGAGACGGGGAACGGCCGCGGCGCAGAGGCTTTGCAGGGTCTCGTCGAGATCGCGGGAATTCGCCATCGCTTCCACGGCGGTGATCAGGAATTGCAGGCGCTCCCGGGAGTCCTCGACCTGGCGGACGAGGGTGGTCTCCTTCTTCGCCGCGTTCGCGCGCAGGCGCGCGAGCTCGAGATGGGTCTCGACGCGCTCGAGCAGCTCCGTCGGCTCGAACTCCGCGCGCACCGCGGCGTCCGCGGCCGGGGGCACGCAGCCGCCTTTGGAGAGCGTGACGATGACCGGCCAAGTCCTCTGCGCCCCTTCGAACCGGCTCCAGTCGCGTTCGTCGACGACGCCGAGGGCGATCCCGGTGAAGCGCTGCGTGTCGCCCGCCTCGACGGTCTGATAGCGCGCGGCGAGGGTGGACACCAGCCGCGCGCGCATGCGCGCGTCGGAGGAGACGACTAGAATGCGAGGCGTCGAGGGGAAGGACATCCGGAACCAGGGGATATGATAACAGCGTCGGTTGCGACGGCGCTGTCACTTTCATTTGGCGGTTTTGCGACGGCCGGTTTTCCGGACGGATATCCTACAATGGACTTCTGGCCTTCCCCATGATAGCGACCCTCGCCCTCGCCGCCCTGCTCGTTCCCGCCGCTCACGCCGCGAGCACGACCACCGCGGTCAACGACGTCCCGTCGGACATGAAGACGCTCTACCGTCAGATGGGAAAAGAAGTGGATCCCCGCCTGTACGAGGGCGACTACCTGGGCGCCATGGCCCTCGCGCGCGGCTACCTCGAGCGGCAAAAAGACGCGGACCTCGCGGGCTTCCTGCTCGATGTGGAATCCTCGATGCTCGCCTGCACGGGCGACTACGAGGGCGCCCTCGTCTTCATGGCCCGCTCGAACAATCTCTACGGCCGCTCCGAACCGCCGCGCCGCTACGACGAGGCGGCCTGGGCCGCGGCGCGAAAACAGGTCCAGTGGCGCGAGCCCGCCCAAGTCCTGCGCGAGGCCGCCAAGACCCACAACATCCTCATGATCAGCGAGGCGCATCATGTCCCCGAGACGCGCGCCTTGGGCCGCGAGCTGCTCCCGGTCCTGCGCGCGCTCGGCTACGAGTACTTCGCGATGGAAACCTTGAAGTATCCGGTGCCCGAACGCATAGATCGCGTCGCGAGTTCGACCGCCCCCGGCACCGCCGCGGGCTACTACTTCATGGAGCCGCAATCGGCGGGCCTGGCGCGCGACGCGTTGAAGCTCGGCTTTAAGCTCGTCGCTTACGAGGATGAAACCACCGGCGGCGGCGACCGGGAGCAGATACAAGCGCAAAACCTGTACGACCGCGTCCTTAAAAATAAGCCCGACGCCAAGGTCGTGGTCTGGGCCGGCTACGGCCATGTCTACAAGCGCACCTCGAAATCCATGGGCAAGGCCATGGCCGGGTGGCTGTGGGACCTCACGGGCCGCGAGCCCTTCTCGCTTTTTCAAATCGCCGACGCGCTCGATCCGCACTTCACCGACTCGCCGCTGTACAAGCCGCTGGTGCTCGACGCGCCCGCCCGCCCGCGCAAGGCGCTCGTGTTGATGACCCGGCCCGGATTATTTCCCGCGCTCGACAAGATCCCCGACAGCGGCGTCAGCCGCGACGCGAAGGGTCTTCCTCTCGTCGACGGCTACATCATCCACCCTCCTTTCGCCGGCCGCGCGCCCGGCCACCTGCGGCCCGCCTGGCTGTTGGGCTTAAGCCGTCCTCTCACCGGCTCCGTCGCGGGCGCGCCGAACAAGAGCCTGCTCGTCCAGGCGTTTCCCGCGGCGGAAGGCTACCTGGCTTCTCCGGCCGATCAGATGGTCGTCGAGCCCGACGGCCGCTTCGAGCTCCGCCTTCCCGAAGGTCCCTACCTGCTGCGCGTGCGCGACGACAAGGGCGCGATCCTCCTCGAGGGCAAGGCCGCCGTCGGTAAGGCGGGTGCTACGGCCGTTCTGACGATCGTCCCCGCTCAGTAACGCCCCGGGAATTAGTACAATTCTCAAATGGCCCTCACCAAGGAAGCCCTGCAGGCTCTCGTCGCCCTTCAACAGAAGGACAAGCACCTCGACGCCATCCAGCACGAGATCGACGCGGTGCCGCCGCGCATCAACGCGCTCAAGGCCGACCTTGAAGGCGAAAAGAAGCACATGAACGACGCGAAAGCGAAGATCATGGAGCTCGAGAAAAAGAAAAAGTCCAAAGAGCTCGACGTCGCGGCCAAGGAAGAAGCGGCGCGCAAGCACGCCGCCCAGCTCAACGATTTGAAGTCCAACGACGCGTACAAGGCCATGCAGCAGGAGATCGAGGCCGAGAAGAAGGCCGCCGGCGACATCGAGACCGAAGTCCTCCAGGTCATGGAAGACATCGATAAGGCCAAGGCCGAAGAGAAGGCCGCGACCGCCGAGTACAAGAAGACCGAAGAATTTTCCAAGAAGGACCTCGAGAAGCTCGAGGCCGAGATGTCGCACGCCAAGGGCCGCTTTGAAACCGCCAAGGCCGAGCGCGACGCTTCCGCCGCCCTCGTCGGCCCCGCCGAGATGAAGGTCTACAACCACATCCGCTCGCGCGGCAAGCCCGACGCGGTCGTTCCGATCATCGGCGGCCACTGCGGCTCCTGCCAGATCACTTTGACGCCGGGCCTGTCGCTCGAGGTCGCCAAGATGAAGTCCTTGGTCACCTGCGAGAGCTGCCAGCGCATCCTCTACAAGCCCGAGCAAGTCGCCGCCGCCGCGGCGTAAAACAATTTCAGGGACGGCCGGAGGGCCGCTGAGCCGCAAGGCTTGGAGGAACTTCCGGACTCCGATGAGCGCGACGCCCGTGGAAACGCGGGGGATTGCGGGCCAAATCCCGCAGTCATGGACAGTACCACAGAAAGTTACCGCCCGAAAGGGTAAGGGTGAAAAGGTGGGGTAAGAGCCCACCGGCCGGTCCGCGAGGAACGGCGCATAGGTAAACCCCGTCGGGAGCAAGGCAGTTGGGTGGAGGGCGCTGCTCGCGCCAGGCCGGGCGCAAGCCCGGACGGCCGCCCGGTAGCCGCTTAGAGAAATGGTCCTACAGCCCGCAAGGGTGGACAGAATCCGGGGTATAGGCCGTCCCTGATCAAAACAAATGAAGCGGGCCC
>JAYTIP010000412.1:0-2590 GCA_043731745.1 Elusimicrobiota bacterium
CTCTTCTTCGCCGCCGCGCACGCATTGTCCCGATGGGAGGACGGAAAGCGCGACGGCTGGCTCGTCGCAGCCGGGCTACTCGCCGGACTTTCGGCCTCAGCCAAGCTCTTCGGGGGGGCGGGGGCCGCCGCCTGGACCGTCTGGCTCCTTTGGAAAACCCGGCGGCCGCGCGAAGCGGCGATTTTTTGCGCCTGCGCGGCGGCGATGCTCGCTCCCTGGCTGATCCGGACCTGGCTCGCGACGGGAGACCCGCTATGGCCGCTGCTGCGTTTGACGCCGGCCTCCGCGGCGCTGGCCGCGCGCAACGCGCGCACCAATCTCTGGTCTTGGCCGCCGCCCGCGTGGCTGGCCGTCCACGACGGGCCCGCGTTCCTCTTGGCGCCTCTGGCGGGCTTGGCCTGGCTCGGGAGCCGAGCGAAAAAAACCTCGCGTCTGGAGCTCGTTCTCTGGGCGCCGGCGCCTCTGCTTCTCGCGCTGTGCCTGCGTCACCATGAAGCCTGGCGTTATTTGATGCCCGTCTATGCGGCGGCGGCCCTCAGCGGCGCGCGCTTCTTCGCCGCCGCGTTCGCCGAAGGCGGCGCGCGGCGCGCGGCGGCCGTCGTGCTCGTCGCGCTGGCCGCCTCGCCCGTGCTCGCCCTCACCCAGAACAACGAGCTCTTCGCGGCGCTCGGCCTTCGTTCCCTCGCCGCCCCCGAGGCCGACCGCCGCGCCCTCTTCGAAGATCGATCGGTCGACTTCGCCCGCTTCGCTCGGGAGGCGCGCGCGGTCCTACCGCCGGGAGCCCGCGTGCTGTTGTTCCGCGAGGTGCGCGGCTATGGCGCCGGTTTCGATTACCTATGGGGCGACCCGGTCAACCAGAATCAGATCGAATACCGACGCTTGGCCGATGACACGGCCCTCGGAGCGCGGTTGAAGGAACTCGACGTCACCTACGTGCTCGATCACGAGAACGCGATACTCTACGGTGAGGATCCGCTCTATTACGACGCGCGGATCCTCTCGCTGATGTCCGGCCTCCTTAAGCGGCACGCGCGTCCCGTCCTCGCGCGGAACGGTTTCGTCCTTCACCAGTTGTTGTAAACTAAGCCGTTGAAAAAGGCGCTCTCCGGCCGGACTATCGTGATCACACGACCTAAAAAGTCGTCCGGCGGCGTAGCCGCCGAGATTGAGAGACTTGGGGGCCGTGTCGTTTACGCTCCGCTAATACGGACAATTCCTCCGCGCACCTGGGGCCCATTGGATCGAGCCCTTCGAAACTTCACTCATTACGACGCCGTCGTCTTTATGAGTGCGAACGCCGCCGTTTTTTTCTACGCGAGATGCATGAACGTTTTAGGCAGGGTTCCGCGGTCTCCCCAAGTTCTCGCCGCCGTCGGCCCTGCGACGCGCAAAGCCGTCGAAAAGTATGGTTGGCGCTGCACGGGCATACCTGAGCACCCTCGCGCTGCGGGCATGGCGAAAGTACTGCGCCTACCACGTGGTTCACGCGTTCTGGTTCCGAGGGCCGAGCGAGGCCTCAATGTCCTCCAAAACATTTTGCGCAAGCGTGGGATTCTCGTCACAGAAGTCACCGCGTACCGGACTCTTCCCGACAAAAATGGCAAGCACGCGCTTCGACATGCGCTCATCAAAGGCGCCGACGCTGTTCTCTTCGCTTCTGGATCCGCAGCGAACCAAGGCGCTTCCGATGTGAAGCTGTCCGGCGCCGCCGCCGTTGCCATCGGCCCGACCACCGCCGCCGCATTGCGCGCACATAAGCTCGAACCGGCCGCCATCTCTAAAAGGCCGGAACCCAAAGCCTTCGCCGCCGCCGCCGCGCTCGCCTTGAGGGGGAAATCTTGAACCGGAGCGTCCTCGTCCGTTCCGTTCTCCTTCGCGCCGGCTCCGTTCTCCTGCGCCACTTCGGCGCCGTCTCCTACAAACAGAAGCGCCGCGCCGATCTATTGACGATCGCCGACCTCGAGAGCCAGTCGACGATCCTCAACGCCGTACGCCTGTCCTTCCCCGAGGACGACTACAAGGCCGAGGAAGATGAAGTGAAGCTCACCGGGGCGGAACATCTCTGGATCATCGACCCCCTCGACGGCACCACGAATTACGCGCACGGCTATCCGGTCGCCTGCATCTCCGTCGCCGTGTTCAAAAATGGCGAGCCCTACCTCGCCGGCGTCTACGATCCGTTCCGTCGCGAGCTGTTCCTGGCGGAGAAGGGAAAAGGCGCGACGATGAACGGCACGCAGCTCGCCGTCACGGGAACCCTTCGCGTCAACAGCTCCTTGCTCATCACGGGCTTCGCCTACGACCGCGCCGAACGGGCCGATTACTATCTGGCGCGCTTCAAAGCGTTCATGACCAAGTGCCACGACGTCCGTCGCTCGGGCTCGGCCGCGCTCGATCTCGCCTGGGTAGCCTGCGGCCGCGCGGACGGCTTCTGGGAGTACGAACTCAATCCTTGGGACGTCGCCGCCGGACTCTTGATGATTCAAGAGGCGGGTGGACGCGTCAGCGATTTCAGCGGCAAGGACTGGAGCGACTGGCGCACGATGGGCAAGAGAACGGTCGCGAGCAACGGCAAGATTCACAACGAGAT
>JAYTIP010000413.1:0-3235 GCA_043731745.1 Elusimicrobiota bacterium
CATCGGCTACGACGCGACCTTGCAGGGAGGCCTTCTTAATCGCGGCAGCCCTTATACCTTGACCTCACCTCAGGTCCGGCGCAGCGTCGTGCGCGCGGACTTGGGCTTCGTCTACGACCGCGGACGCTACGCGGTGATCGTCACGCGCACCTTCCTAAGCCCCGAATTCACCAACGGCCTGTCGCATCAGTGGGTCGAAATCAGCTACCTGAGGCGCTTCCAATGAAAATGTACTCCCCCGTGATCGCCGTCGTTCTGTGTTGCGCGTCTTGGCCCGCCGCCGCCCTCGGGCTCGTGGACGGAAAGCTCTCGCCCTGCCCGTCGGCGCCGCATTGCGTCTCGAGCCAAAGCGCCGACCCCGCGCACGGCGTGGCGCCCCTCGCGTTTACGGGCGAGCCCGCGGCGGCCTGGGCGCGCCTTAAAGCGGTCTTGGCCAAGATCCCGCGCCTTAAAATCGTCGAGGAGAAGGACGGCTACCTGCGCTTGGTCGCGACGAGCAAGATCATGCGCTTCAAGGACGATGTCGAGTTCGCGCTGCTTCCCGGGGCGACGGCCATCGAGGTGCGGTCATCCTCCCGCATCGGCTACCACGACATGGGGGCCAATCGAAAGCGCGTGGAATCAATACGGCGGCTCTTAACGCCTTAGCGCGTCCACTCAAGCCAGCGCCGCATGACGGACTTAACGAGCGGAGTCAGGCGCGTGCGGTTGTAGGCGTCGCCGAGCTTACGGATCGCCTCGGCCTGCGTCGGATAGGGGTGGATCGTGCGCCCGATGCCGGCTAAGCCCACGCCGTTGGTCATCGCGACCGAGAGCTCGCTGATCATGTCCCCCGCGTGCGCCGCCACGATCGTAGCGCCCAGGATGCGGTCGCCGCCTTCTTCGACGAGCACCTTCACGAAGCCGTCGGTCTCGCCGTCGATAATCGCGCGGTCGACCTCGGCGAATTGTTGCACGAAGGTCCGCGTGCGCAGGCCTCGCGCGAGCGCCTCCTTCTCGTAAAGCCCCACATGAGCGATCTCGGGATCCGTGTAGGTGCACCAAGGCACCGTCAGCGCGCTCAAACGCTTGCGGCCCATAAACAACGCGTTCTGGATCACGATGCGCGCCGCGAAATCCGCCAGGTGGGTGAACTTGGGCCCCAGGCAGATGTCGCCCGCGGCGTAGACGCGCGGGTTTGAAGTCCGCAAGAAATCGTCGACCCGGACCCCGGCTTTCGCGTCGTAGGCGACGCCGGCCGCCTCGAGACCCAAACCTTCGACATTCGGTACGCGCCCTGCGCCCAGGATCACCGCCTCGACGGTCAGCACGCGCGGCGCGCCGCCGACTTCGAGATGAAGGATTTTCTCCGAGCCCCGCTTCTCGACGCGCGAGATCACGGCGCCCGTCACGGCCTCCACCCCGTCGCGCTTAAACGCCGCCGCGATCAGCGCCGACGCGTCGGCGTCCTCGCGGCCGAGAATGCCGCCCTTGCCTTCGATCAGGACGACCTTCGACCCGAAGCGCGCGAAAGCCTGGGCCATCTCGCAGCCGATGGGCCCGGCGCCGATGACGGCGATCCGTGCTGGAAGCTCCGTCAGCTCGAACAAGGTCTCGTTCGTGAGAAACCCGGCCTCTTTTAGGCCCGGGATCGACGGCTCCGCTGCGCGGGCCCCCGTCGCGATGACGGCCTTTGAGTAGCGCAAGGTCTTGCCCGCGACCTCGACGGCGTCGCCGCCCGTGAAGCGGCCTTCGCCGATGAACACATCCACGCCCAGGCCCTTGTACCGGGCCGCGGAGTCGTTGCGGCTGATCTCCGCGCGCAAGCGGCGCATGCGTTCCATGACCGCCGGAAAATCCACGGAGACGCCCTCGGGCACGCGGACGCCGTAAGCGGAGGCCCGGCGCGCGGCGGCGGCCGCGCGCGAAGCGCGGATCAGCGCCTTCGAGGGCACGCACCCGACATTGAGGCAGTCTCCCCCCATCAAGCGCTTCTCGATGAGCGCCACCTTGGCCCCGAGCCCGGCCGCGCCGACGGCGGTGACGAGCCCCGCGGTGCCGGCGCCGATGACGACGAGGTTGTAGCGGCCCGCGGGCTCGGGATTGACCCAGCCGACGGGATGAACATTGGCGAGCAACGCGCGGTTGTGCTCGTCGAGAGGCCGTATCAGACCGTCTTCATCCGCCATATCAGCTCCCCTTGCGCTGCGCCAAGGCGCGCTTGGCCGTCCGTCCCACGAGCCAAGCCGCGAGCGCCGTCGCCGCCAGTCCGACGCCGAACAAAGTCCACTCGAGAGGCGAACGGGTTTTTGCCCCCGCCCCCGCGCGAGCGGCTTCACCAGCGGCGGAACCCAGATAGACATAGAGAAAAGTGCCGGGCATCATCCCGATCCAAGACGCGAGAACATACTCGCCGAAGCTCACCGAGGTCAGGCCGTACGCGTAATTGAGCAGGTTGAAGGGCAGGACCGGAGACAGCCGGGTCAGCAGCACGACCTTCCAGCCCTCGGTGCCGACGGCGGCCGAGATCGCGTCGAACGCCGGGACGGACTTGAGCTTGCGCGCGACCCAGTCCCGCAGAAGAAACCGCCCGGTCAGAAACGACAGCGACGCTCCCAAGGTGGACGCGATTGAAACCAGGACGAAGCCCCGCCCCAGACCAAACGCCGCGCCGGCCCCCAAGGTCAGCACCGAGCCGGGCAAAAACAGCACGCACGCCAAAGCGTAAAGCCCCACGAAGGCCGCCTGTCCCCAGAACCCCACCGAGGCGGTCCAGGTCAGTGCCGTCGTCAGGAACTCCTTCATCGCTTCTCGTTGAGCGACCAGTCGTAGCCGGTCCACACGACTTTCCACTGCGCCTCGACCGGCAGCCAACGGCGCAGATACGCGAGCAAAGCCGGCTTCGAGCCGCCGAAATCCTCCAGGTACCACTTGAAGATCGGCGACAAGCGCGCGGTGCCCGAGGCGGGGTCCGCGGCATTCTTTTCCTTTTGATTTAGGAAGACGCGAGCCTGATCTTCGAGCTGCTCCTCGAGTTTGCCTCCCGTGTAAGCCTGCGAGCGCAGCGGCGGGCAACCCTTCGCCGCGCAGACCAAGGCGAAGTGGACGCGCGGCTCCGCGTAGCCGGGGCGGATCGTCTTCTGCTCGAGATCATCCAGGGACAGCGTGCGACCGTAAAGGTGAACGACCTTGAGATGCCACGGCGCCTTGAAGTCCCAGAACGCCCCGATGTCGCGGATGCTCTTCACCGGATAGC
>JAYTIP010000414.1:0-8961 GCA_043731745.1 Elusimicrobiota bacterium
GCGATGCTCGAGAAGTTGGCGCTGTTGAAGATCGCGCTCTGCAGGGCCCCGGCCTTCAGCAAGGCCTCCTGGCGCCGGACCTCGGTGATGCCCTCCGGCGAGCCTGCCGCGGGGTCGGGGACGGAGGGAACGCGGGGCTTCTTGGGCATGGTGACCTCTGTTTGAGCGCGCAACGACAGGATACTAGGACGGAGGCGGGCGGGCTATGGAGGCAAGGTTAAGCGCATATGATGACCAGATGGCCGCGCATGCGTCGCGAGACTGTTACTCTCCCGTGATTGAACACCCCGCTATACTGGGAAGCAATGGGGGGTTCTATGAGACATGAACTTGAGATTGCGTCGTACACGAACGGACCGGTCGGGAAAGTATCGTGGGGAGCGATCATCGCAGGCGTATTCGTCGTCGTGGCGACCACGGCCAGCCTCGGCCTTCTGGGCGCGGGTATTGGAGCGATGGCCGCTCCCGCGGCGGGTTCGGGCTCGGCTTTGGCCAAGGGGCTCGGGTACGGCGCCGCGGGCTGGCTGGCGATCACGGGGATCGGGTCGTTCTTCGCGGGCGGCTGGGTGACGGGGCGCTTGACCCGGGCCGGCTCGATTGGCGAGAGCGTGGTGCATTCGACGGTGACCTGGGCGTGCGCGACCACGGCCTTCCTGCTCCTGCTGACGACGGCGGTGGGCGGGGCCTTAGGCGGCGCGGCGAACCTGGTCGGATCGACGAATATCGTCGACCGGGTCGAAAGCGGCGGCGCGTCGTCCACGGATGGGCTGCCCGCGCAGGGACAGATGACGACGGCGGCAAAGACGGCCGGCGCCGCCGGAATCGGCGGCTTCGTGATGATGGGCCTGGAGGCGGCGGCTTGCGGTCTGGGCGCCCGGTACGGCACCCGAGCCTTCCGTTCGCGCTCGTCGCGCCAGGGGCAGCACAGCTCGCATCGCGCGCACGAGACCACGGTGGCGTAGTCGCAGGCAAAGGATGCGGGGAAGCCCAGCTGAGGCTGGACTTTCCCGCGCCGTTTTATCTTTTGCGCAGCAGGGCGCGCGCCGGGGCGCCGTCTCCGCCGGCGATCTTCAGCGGCAGGCAGGCGAGTTCGTGGCGGCCGGAGGAGACGCGGGACAGGTCCAGCCCCTCGATGATCCATATTCCCGCCCCGAGAAGGAGGCGATGAACCTCGCCGCCGTTGGTGTGATAGCCGCCCACGGAGAGATAATCCACCCCCACGCAGCGCACGCCGCGCCGCGCGAGAAGCTCGCAGGCCTGAGTGGAGAGATGGACGAAGTCTTTGGTGAAGCGCCGCCGCTTCGCGAGGCGCGTGGAGTTGGCGGTTTTAAGCAGCAGGCGCTCGCCGCGTCTGATGCGGTGTCGCTCAAGCGCGTCCGCAGAGATCTCTCCGCGACCGGGAATCCAAAGAACTCGGGCCGGCCCGTTCGAGGCCTCGTAGGGCATCGCGTCGATGCCCTTGCCCCCCTTGAGGAAATGAACGGGCGCGTCCATGTGGGTTCCCGTGTGCGAGCCGAGTGAGAGCAAGGAGACATTGCTGTGATCGCCCCGCTTCAGGTCCTTGACCCGTTGCGTGCGAAACGGCGGATTGCCGGGCCAGTACGCCATGCCGTTGACGAGGCTCAAGGACGCGTCGATCCAGGGACGAGGCGTTTTCATCCCCGCTTCTCGAGCACGGGGTCGTGCCACCGTCCGTCGGGCGCTATAAAGGACGCCGCCGCAGGCGGCCCCCAGCTTCCGCGACGGTAGGGGCGCACGGGGCCGCGCTTGCGCAGGACCGGATCGACGACGCGCCAGGCGGCCTCGACCGCGTCCTCCCGCGTGAAGAGCGCCGACTTGCCGTACAGGGCGTCGCCGAGTAAGCGCTCGTAGGGCGATTGCTCGTCGGCGTGGGCGTCGAGAAGGTACAGCTCTTTCTGAACGCCGACGAAGGCTTCCCCCGGGAGCTTGACGCGCGCGGCGAGGGCGATCGCGGGGCAGGGTGCGACGCGAAAGCGCAAATAGTTGGCGTCGGACGGCTTCACGGCGGAGTCGGCGAACAGCTTCTGCGGCGGGGCCTTGAGCTGGACGACCACCTCGGTCGCCTCGACGGGAAGGCACTTGCCGGAGCGCAGGTACCACGGCACCCCCGCCCACCGCCAGGAGTCGATGAAAAGACGGACGGCGCAATAAGTCTCGGTGGTCGAGCCTTTCGCGACGCCCGGCTCGCGACGGTAGCCGGCGAACTGGCCGAGCACGAGGTCGGATGATTTAAGCGCTCGCATCGCGTGGAAGACCTTGTATTTTTCGTTGCGCAGCGCCTCGAAGCCTTTGCCGGCCGGCGGTTCCATCGCCAGGAGGGCCACCATCTGAAAGAGGTGGTTTTGGATCACATCGCGCAGGCAGCCGACGCCGTCGTAGAACTTGCCGCGTCCCTGTACGCCGAAGTCCTCCGCCATCGTGATCTGAACGCTCGCGATGAAATTGCGGTTCCAGATCGGCTCGAGAAAGGAGTTCGCGAAGCGGAAGTAGAGGATGTTCTCGATGGCCTCCTTGCCGAGGAAGTGGTCGATGCGGTAAATCGACGGCTCCGGGAAGAAGGCGTGGGCCGCGAGATTGAGCTCCCGCGCCGAGGCGAGGTCGCGCCCGAAGGGTTTCTCGACGATGACCCGCGCGCCCGAGGCGAGCCCCGCCGCGCCGAGACTCTTGATCACCGTTTCGAACATGGCGGGCGGGATGGCGAGGTAATACGCCGGATGGCGCGCGCCGCCGAGCTCGCGCTTGAGCGACTCGAAGGTGGCCGTCTCGCGGTAGTCTCCGCTCGCGTAGCGCAGCAGGCCGAGGAGCCGGCGCAAGACCCTCGGGTCGGTTTTCCCCGCGCTCTTAAGGCTGTCCGTGACCCGCGAGCGCAGCGTCTCCCGGGTCCACTTCGGTCCGGCGACGCCGATCACGGGAACATCGAGGACGCCACTCGCCACCATCGCGTACAGCGACGGGATGATTTTTTTGAAGGCCAGGTCGCCCGTCGCGCCGAAGAGCACGAGGGCGTCCGATTTCACGAGGAAGTCTCCGGCTTCTTCTCCTCGTGCCCGCCGAAGCGCTTGCGCATCGCCGACAGGACGCGCGCGGCGTAGCTCCCCCCGCCCTGCGACTCGAAGCGCGAAGACAGCGCGGCGAAGAGCACCGGCGCCGGCACGCCTTCCTCGAGCGCGGCGATCGCCGTCCAGCGCCCTTCGCCGGAGTCCGAGACGCGCCCCGAGAATTCCGTCAGCTCGGGGTCCGCGCTCAGGGCCTGAGCGGTCAGGTCGAGCAGCCAGGAGGAGATCACGCTGCCGTGCCGCCAGACCTCGGCCACCTGACCGAGGTTGAAGTCGTAGCGATAAGCCTCCGGCTCGCGCAGCGGCGTCGTCTCCGCGTCCTGATCGCGCGGCCGCGAGCCCGCGCCCGCGTGTTTGAGGATGTTCAAACCCTCGGCGTAGGCGGCCATCAGGCCGTACTCGATGCCGTTGTGGACCATCTTGACGAAATGCCCCGCGCCGCTCGGCCCGCAATGGAGGAAGCCGCCTTCGGGCGCGAGGGATTTGAATATGGGTTCAAGACGGCTCACCGCGCCGGCGTCCCCCCCGATCATGAGGCAAAAGCCGCGCTCGAGGCCGAAGACCCCGCCGCTCGTGCCGCAATCGAGCAGGTGAATGCCTTTCGACCCCAAAGTGCGCGCGCGGACGTGATCGTCACGGTAGTAGCTGTTGCCGCCGTCGACGACGATGTCGTCGGCCGACAGGCGCGAGGCCAGCTGCTCGAGCACGCGCCCCGCGACGGCCGCAGGCACCATGACCCACACCGCGCGCGGCGGGGCCAGCTTCGCGACGAACTCGTCGAGCGAAGCCGCGGCAGACGCGCCCGTGTCCGCGAGCGCCGTCGCGGCCGCCGGGTCGGCGTCGTAGACGACGCAGAGGTGTCCTCCCTTGGCCAGACGGCGGACCATGTTCGAGCCCATGCGGCCGAGGCCGATCATCCCGATCTGCATGCGCTTAAAGCGTACGCGCCGATATCGCGCTCATGCGTTGAATTTAGCAGATCCTGCGCCACAGGACCATGGACGAAAGGTCACGCGTTCTTGCGGGACGGGATCTATATATTGTAATATATATAAGTTAGCTTACCAGGTGCCAGCATGCCCCATCGCCACGAAAGAAAACTGACCCCGTCGCCCGCCCTGCCAGGCAGAGACGCGCTACTCGCGATCGGCGTCCCCGAGGAACGCCAAACGCTCAGCGGCCTGCAGGATTACTTTCCCGCCTCTTTTAAAATCGAGCTGGCGCATTTCGACCTCCCCACCTTGTCGGAAGTGCTCCTCCACCTGGTGAAGGCCGGCCTCATCAAGGTGCGCCACCAGTAACGCGAGCAGCGCCGACTTTGAAGGTCAGCGCTTTTTCTTCTCGAGCGCGGCGCGAAGAAGCTCGGCCATGGGGCTTGCGGGCGCGTCGCTCTCCTGGCGCTTGAGCCATTCTTCCGCGTCCTTGTCCTGAGGCAGGCCGAGCGAGATGCGCCGCTCGCCGAGCTTGACCTCCTCGACCTGCACCGAGATCGCCTCGCCGACTTTTTGACGGTCGAAGGCGAAGTCCGCGCGGTCGCTCGTCATGGACTGGTGGAGAAGGCCGACGACTCCGGGCTCGAGCTGGACGAAAAGGCCGTACGGCTCCTTGCGCGTGATTTTCCCGTCCACGACCTGGCCGCGGGCGTACTTGCTCCACGGGTCTTGGACCGCGGCCGCGGCGGGCGTCGCGGGACGCTCGGTGACTTGCTTGAGCGACAAAGAGAGCTTGAGGCGGCCCTCGACGGTTTCGCGTTTGAGTATTTTGACGGATACGCTCTGCCCGAGCTTCAGGATTTCCGAGGGAGACTCGACCCGGGACCAGGCGACCTCGGAGACATGCAGCAGGCCTTCCACGCCGGGCGCCAACGCGACGAACGCGCCGAACTTCTCCAGGCGCGTGACCGTGCCGGTCACGACGGCGCCGTCCGCATTGGCCGAGAGGAACGCCGCGGCGGTCCGCGCCTGCTCCTCTTCGATCAACTTGCGCCGGGAGACGACGACGTTGCGCCCGTCCTCGCCGAACTCGGTCAGGACGAAGACGAAGGTCTTGCCGATGAACTCCGCGCCCGTCTCCGTGCGCTTGGCGTCGATCTGGCTGATCGGGCAGAAGGCGGACTTGCCCTTGACGCTGACCCGGAATCCGCCTTTACACGCCTCGACGACGCGGCCTTCGACGGGTCGCTTGAGCTCGAACGCCTCTTTGAGGTCGGCCGCGATGTTCTTGTCGGTGGGATTCTTCGAGAGCCGGACCTGGCCGTTGCGCACGGCGGTCACGAACAGGTCGAGGAATTCTCCGGCGCGCACGGACACCACGCCGGCCTCGTCGCGGAAATCCGCCGTCGCGACGACGCCCTCTCGTCCGGGCCCGAGCGCCACCTGGCAGTCCTCGCGGCCCACGGACAGCAGTTCGCCGCGAATCTTGTCTCCGGGCTCGAAAGTCTTCTGCGCCGCCTTCAGCGACTCGCCCAGCAGCGCGGAGAAGTCCTCGTTCGTTTCTTCGTCTTTCATGACTTCAGAATACGAGATTTGCCGCCGCTTGAAAAGCGGCGCGACGGTGCTACACTAAGCGGGTGAGGCCTTTGCTCGTAGCGGTCCTGCTCCATGCCGTCACCGCCCGCGCGGCGGATTGCGCGTCGGGCTACGCGAATTACGAGACCGCCTGGGCGATTACTCAAGCGCAATGGGACGCCGATTGCTCCTCCGGCCAAAAGCCCGACGAGATCCTCAAGAAGCGCCAGCAGGCCTTCATGGACGAGTGCGCCGCCTACTACCGTCCCTTCCTGGCCAAGGCCCGCCTCGAGGAATGGAACCTCCAGGTCTACTGCGCGCAAGGCGCCGCCGGAGAAGGCAAGCTGTCAGCGATGACGAGCGCGCCGCTGCGCCGGCCGCCCCCGACGCCGAAGGATACGGCGCCCGCCGCCCCCCTCACCCCGGGGCGGCGCTATTACAACTCGGTCGACACCTTGGGCTCGGAGTTGCCGCGGAATTGGACCGACCTTCCGGGCGGCATCCTCAACAACCCCCAACTGCGCGCTTTTTCCGGAATCTCGCACACGATGTACGTCAATCTCGCCATGCGCCCGCCCCTGTGCATCATGGACGTGACGGGCTCCATCGCGATCGTCAGCGGCCGCTGCGGCCCCGACGAGCCCTACATCAAGATGATCGTCGATAAAGGCTGCACGGGCAAAATCGCGAACATGACCTTCACCGACGAGCAGAAGCGTCCGATGCGGTGCGGCCAGACACGCGTCGACGAGATCTTCACCGCCCTGGACGCGGCCTACACCCAAGGGCGCTCAAGAAACGGCAAGTAGGGCGCGCCTTAGAAGCAGGCGATGCAGTAGCGAACGAAGGGCTCGGCGAGCAGGCGCTCCCGGTCGATCGTGCGCTTGCAGAACTCGCACACCCCGTAGCCGCCCGCGTCCATCTTCTTGAGCGCGGCCTCGACCTGCTTCAGCCGCAGCAGGTCTCGCGCCGCGCCACGGCCTTTGAGCTCCTTGCTGAGCTCCCACAACGCGGTGCGCATCTTCGACATGTCCCAGCGGAGAAGAACTTCGTTGTACTTGGGGCTGCGGGTTCGAGTCGGGAACATGGGATACCTCCGTGACATTGGACGAGCGACCATAGAGTAGTCGGCCAAGGCGTCGCGTCGCTATTGCGGCGATGTCACGGTTAGGCTTGCGAATTTAATACAATAGTGACGCGAATCCCAAACGCAGGAGTCTCCATGAAAATTCACATGTACGAGTTCCGCTCCGACAAGAAGAAGCTCAAGTGCAGCTGCGGTTGGGAACGCACCCTCAAGTCCGCCGACGCCAAGCTGATCTCCAAAACCTTCACGATCCATTGTGAAGACATGGCCGTCAAAGACGCCTGATCTGACGCCGTTTGCCCGATAAGTGGAAGCTGTTCGTCGCGGCGACGATCGTCATCGCCGCCACGCCCGGGCCGAACATGCTGCTCGTCATGACGAGCAGCGTCCGCAACGGGTTGCGCCGCAGCTATTTGACGATGGCGGGCTGCCTCACGGGCGTGATCGCGATGATGGCCTTGTCCGCCGCCGGCCTCGGAGCCCTGCTCCAAACCGCGCCGAAAGCCTTCGGCGCGCTCAAGCTCGCGGGTGCGGCGTACCTCGCCTACATGGGCGCGCGGATGTGGTTCTCACATGAGGACGCTCCCAGCCTCGCCGTGCCCAAGACCGGGCTTTACCGTCAAGGCCTGCTGGTCTCGCTCAGTAATCCCAAGGCGATCCTCTTCGCCGCGGCCTTCCTGCCCCAGTTCATCGACGCGGACAAGCCGCGCGGCGCGCAGTTCGCCGTGCTCGTCGCCCTGTTCGCCGTGATCGAGGTGTCGTGCTATATGGCCTACGCTCTCGGAGGACGGCAAGCGTCCGTGTGGCTCGGCAAGCCCGCCGTGCGCCGCGCCTTCGACCGCTGCGCCGGAACCCTCTTCGTCGGATTTGCCCTCGCCCTCGTCTGTGCCTAGAGTCGCCTGGAAAGAAGCGCTCCGCGCCCCGTATACTGTCCCCACATGAGCATGCGGACCGGGCGCAGGCGGACCGGATTTACTCTCATCGAACTGATGATCGTCGTCGCGATCATCGGCATTTTGGCCGCCATCGCCATCCCCAAGTTCGCCGAGCTCATCCGCAAGTCTTCGGAGGGCGCCTCCAAGGGCAACCTCGGTGCGGTGCGTTCGGCGATGAGCATCTACTACGGCGACATGGAAGGGACCTACCCGGCCAACTTGACCGCGCTGACCATCGGCGGCAAATACATGACCGCTCTCCCGCCCGTCAAGACGCCGAACTACCACGCCGACAGCACCTCCCCTCTGGGCGGCACGGAGGCCTCGTTTTCGGGCGCGGACCTCGGGCGCTGGTACCTCGACAACGCCACGACCGACGCGAACGTCGGCTCCGTCTGGGTCGCGTGCTCGCACACCGACACGAAGGGCTCCTACTGGAGCTCGTACTGAACGGCTACGCTTCGAGGGGCGCGCCCCACGGCTGTTCGTCGGCCGGGAGAGCGTCGTTGATATCGAGAGGCCGCACGAGCCGCAGGGCCCCGATCCAGGCGAGCGCGCGGATGATCGGATAGCAGGGATCGATCTCGAACCAGCGCGCCGCGAAGTTGGCGCTCGTGCACTGGCGGTGGTGGTTGTTCTGAAACAGCTCGCCGAGCGTCAGGAAATCGAAGGGCAAGGTGTTGCGCGACTGGTCCTTCGTGTCGAAGTTGCGGTAGCCGTAGCGATGCCCGCACCAGTTGACGATCGCGCCGTGGATCGGCCCCATCAGGAAGTGCGCGGGCAGCAGCAGCCACATCCACCACGCCTTGGCGAACAAGGTGTAATAGGCGACATAGAACGCGCCCCAGAACAGCATCGAGATCGGGTGGTCGCCGATTTTTTCGAGCAAGGGCCAGCTCGGATAGCCGCCCTCGAAGCGCTTCTCGACCGCCTCCTTGTAATGCCCGATCGCGCTGAAGCGGTGGAAGGTGGCGATCATCATCGAAGCGACATTCGGGAAGAAGGCCGGCGAGTGCGGATCCTTGGCCGTGTCGCTGTAGGCGTGGTGCATGCGGTGCAGCAACGCGTAGGCGCGCGGGTTGAGGTAGGAGAATCCCTGCGACGCGTAGGAGAACAGGTGAAAGAACTTCTCCCAGGCCGGGGTCAGCACGAACATGCGGTGCGAGGCGTAGCGGTGCACGAAAAAGGTCTGCGCAAACAGCGCGGCGAACCAATGCGCGACGAAGAAGATAATGATCATCATGCGAGACGACTTTGCCATTTTCCATTCTCGCGTACAAGTAGGGGTCAGACCCCTACGAGTAGGGGTCTGACCCCTTCGGGTTGCGTTCACCCGGCGTTTCCCGGAGGTTCAC
>JAYTIP010000415.1:0-1609 GCA_043731745.1 Elusimicrobiota bacterium
GTCCAGCGGCTCGCCCTGCGCCCGATCCAGAACAAAACCCAGCAGTTCGGCCTGGAAGACAAGCTTCTGCTGCGCGTGCGCGACGAGTTCCTGCGCGACGGCCGCTACCCCCTCGTGCCCGAGCCCGAGTCCCAGGGCATCGTCTGGATCACGATTTCGCGCTACATCCTGACCGCGGTGCAGTACGACTCCACTCAGGCCGCGACGGCTTACAAGCTGCGCATCCTCGTTGACCTTCAGTTCGTCGACAAGAGCACGAACCAGATCCTCTGGGAAGAAAAGAACCTCGAGGGTATTCTCACCTACCCCGCTTCCACGCTTCGCGCTGGGCTTACTGAAGAGCAGGCGCGCGAGCAGATCTGGGACATTTTGGCGCGCAACATCGTCAAGCGCGTTGTCGACGGGTTCGGCTCGGTCACCGGGACCTCCGAGCGCCGGATCACGGGCGAGGCCCCCTCCACCCAGCCCGCCGCCAAGCCCGACGAACCGCTGAAGCCCGTCATCTCCAACCCCTACTAAAACGATGGAGCTGAAGCCGCACGCCCTCGAAGCGGAGTGGAAGGCCGGGAAGTTCCGGCCCGTCTACTACCTGTTCGGCGAAGAAAGCGCCTCGAAGGCCGACGCAGTCCTCAAGCTCAAGTCGCTGTTCAAAGCCGACGACTTCAACCTCTGTGAATTCTCGGGCGACCCGAACTCGGAGTACTCGGCGATCTTGAGCGAGGCCATGACCTTGCCGGTGTTCTCCGACAAGCGCCTGGTCATCGTGCGCAACCCGAAGATTCCGGCCGAGGCGCGCGCCGCCCTTGCCGAGTACCTGCGCTCCCCCTCGACGACGACGACTTTGATCATCATGTCGGAGGATCGCCGCCCGGATAAGAAGGACGCGCTCGCCAACGCCGCCGACGCCGCGGGCGGGGTCGTCGTCTTCGCGCCGCTCACCGAGGACGAGGCCATCGAGCGCCTGCACGCCGAGGCCAAGAAGGCGGGCAAGACCTTGGCCGCCGAGGCCGCCGCGGCCCTCGTAGGGGAAGCGGGCTCCGACTGGGGCATTTTGTCCGGCGAGCTCGAGAAGGCGATTTTGTTCGCCGGGAAGAGCGCCGACATCGGCCTCGACGCCGTGTCCGCGAGCATCGGTCATCATCAGGCCGCCGACCCGTGGGCCTTCGAGCGCCTCATCTCCTCGCGCGACCTCAAGGCGAGCCTCGGCTACCTCGAGGACGCCTACTCGGGCGTCAAACCCGAGGAGGTCGTGTTCCGCTCCCTCGCCCAGGCCCGCGCCGCTTACCTCAAGCAGCTCAAGGCCAAGCGCATGCTCAAAGCCGGCTTGGCGCCGCGCGACATCGAGATGAAGCTGCGCATCTTCTACGACCGCGATTTCTTCCAGCGCGCCCAGCGCGTCACCGAGGCCCGCCTGCGCCGCGACCTGCGCCGCCTGCTCGAGATCGAGACCGATCTCAAGTCCAAGTCCTGGCTCGACGCCAAGGTCGAGATGACCTCCCTCGTCGTCGAGCTCTGCACGCCGACCGCCAAGATCATCCCCGCGTAGTTGGCGTAGTTGGTGTCAGGCCTGAAGTTTTAACTAACTCCTCGTCGGCCTTGAAGAGTTAGT
>JAYTIP010000416.1:0-7890 GCA_043731745.1 Elusimicrobiota bacterium
CTCCTACGACACCGCCTCGCACATGGTGATTTTGAACGTGTACGAGCCGCTGTTCCAGTTCGACAAGTCCTCGACGGAGAAGCTGATCCCGCTGTCGGCCGCCCAGGTGCCCAGCCGCGAGAACGGGCTGATCTCGGCCGACGGCCGGACCTACACGATTCCGATCCGCAAGGGCGTCAAGTTCCACGACGGCACGCCGATGACGGTCGAGGACGCAAAGTGGTCCTTGCTGCGCTTCCTTCTCCTCGATCGCGCGGCCGGCCCCTCGTCGCTCTTGATGGAGCCGCTTCTCGGTTACGCGTCGACCCGAGGCGAAGACGGCAAAATCCTGCCCCGCGTCTGGGAAGACGCCAACAGGGCGATCAGCACGCAGGGGGGCAACCTCATCCTGCGCCTGCCGCGTCCGTCCGCGCCGTTGTTGACCATTCTCGCGTCCTGGTCGCCCGTCCTGCCGAAGGAATGGGCCGTCAAGAACGGCGACTGGGACGGCACCGAGGCGACCTGGCAGAAGTACAACAACCCGAGCAAGGAAAGCTCTCCCTTCTTCGAGCGCACCAACGGCACCGGTCCCTTCAAGCTCGACCGCTGGGACCGCAAGACGAAGGAGTTCATTCTCTCGCGCAACGACGGCTACTGGCGCGCGCCCGCGAAGCTCAAGAACGTGGTCATCAAGGGCGTCAATGAGTTCGGCACGCGCAAGCTGATGCTGCAGGCCGGCGACGCCGATTCGATCTACGCGGACCGCCCGTTGCTCACCCAACTCCAGGGCATCCCCGGGGTCAAGATCATCGACGACCTGCCCACCATCGACATGAACCCCGTCGTCTTCTTCACCTATCACATCAACGCGGTGGGCAACTCGTTCCTGGGCTCAGGCAAGCTCGACGGCAACGGCATCCCGGCCGACTTCTTCTCCGACAAGGACGTGCGCAAGGCGTTCGCCTACTCTTTCGACTACAAGGGCTTCATCGCCGACGTGATGCGCGGCAAGGGCACGCAGGCGACCGGCGCGATTCCCAAGAGCCTGCCGGGCCACAACCCCAACGGCAAGAAGTACTCGCTCGACAAGAAGAAGGCCGAGGAGTATTTCCGCAAGGCGTGGGGCGGCAAGCTCTGGGACCAGGGCTTTAAGTTCACCATCGCCTTCAACTCGGGAAACCTGCCGCGCCAGACGGTGTGTCAGATCCTCAAGCGCAACATCGAGGGCCTCAACCCCAAGTTCAAGATCGACGTGCGCGCCGTCGAGTGGCCGACCTTCCTCGACGCCTACAAGTCCTCCAAGCTCCCGATCTTCGTCATGGGCTGGAACGCCGACTACCCCGACCCCCACAACTTCGCGTTCCCGCTGCTGCACTCGAAGGGGGACTACCCCTCGACGCAGAAGTTCAAGAACCCCGAGTTCGACCGCCTCATCGAGGAAGGCAACGCGGAGACCAACCTGGCCAAGCGCAAGATGATTTACGCGAAGCTTCAGGACCTCGCGTTCGAGGAAGTGCCGCAGCTGTACATCCTCGACCATGTGCTCTACCGCACGCAGCGAGAGTGGGTGAAGGGCTGGGTGCCCAACCCGATCTTCCCCGACTCGCCGTACGGATCGTACTTCTACCCGATCTGGAAAGAATAGCGTGCTCAAGTTCTGCCTGAAGCGTCTCGCGTTTTTGCCGCTCGTCATGTTCGGCGTGACCTTCCTGCTGTTCTTCTGCCTGCAGTTCCTGTCGCCCGAGATGCGCGCGTCGCTGTACATCAAGGATCCGCGCCAGCTCTCCCAGCTCGACGCGGTGATCGAGAAGTACGGCCTGCGCAAGCCGATGCCGGTGCAGTACGGCATCTGGCTCAAGCAGGTCGTGAAGGGGGACCTCGGCTACTCCGAGACGGCCAAGATGCCCGTGGCCGAGGCGATCGTCGCGTTCTTCCCGGCGACCTTCGAGCTGACCGTGCTGACCTTCTTCCCGATCCTGATCGTGGGCGTGTTCTTCGGCGTGTTGTCGGCGGTGCACAAGGATAAGTTCATCGACCACCTCACGCGCTTCGTGGCCATCACCGGCTACTCTTTGCCGAGCTTCGTGCTGGGGCTGGTGCTTCTCATGGTCTTCTACGGACGACTACACTGGCTGCCGCCGGGGCGCTACACCCTCGAGACCGACATGCTCGTTCACGGCGCGACCTTCAAGCACTACACGGGCCTGCTCACTTTGGACTGTTTATTAAACGGTGAAGGCGGGGCGTGGCTCGACGCGGTCAAGCACATGATTTTGCCCGCGGCCACCTTGCTCTACATCTCCGTGGCGCTTTTGCTGCGCATCACGCGCTCCTCGATGCTGGAAGAGCTCTCGAAAGACTACATCCGCACCGCGCGCGCCAAGGGCCTGCCCGAGCGCGTGATCATCCGCAAGCACGCGCTCGCCAACGCGCTGATCCCCGTCGTCACGCTCTCGTCGCTCCTCTTCATCGGCCTGCTCGGCGGCGTGGTCATCACGGAGACCGTCTTCGATTTTCCCGGCATCGGCCGCTGGGGCGTGCAGGCCGCGCAGCAGCTCGACGTGCCCGGCGTGCTGGGCTCGACGATGCTCGCGGCGTTTCTGTTCGTCATGGCCAACATGATCTCCGACATGCTGTACGCGGTCGTCGATCCGCGCATCCGGGTGGGCAACTGAGATGATCCAGCTCAAACGGATCTGGAAGACGGTCAAATACCGGCCCATGTCGTTGCTCGGCTTCGCGCTGATCGGCTCGTTCTTGGCGGTCGCCGTGTTCGCCCCGCTGCTGGCGCCGCCCGAGGCGGGCACGCGCGACGCTTACATCATCCCGCAGACCGGCTACAGCCCCGATCCGATCCGGCCGTCGAAGGAGCATCTGTTCGGCACGACGGAGCAGCAGTACGACCTTTACTACGGCATGGTGTGGGGCACGCGCACGGCGTTTAAGGTCGCGCTGAAAGTCGTCGGTTTCTCCGTCATCATCGGCGTCCTGCTGGGCGGCGCGGCGGGCTTCTACGGCGGCTGGGTCGATGAAATCCTGATGCGCTTCACCGACGTGGTGCTCGCCTTCCCCGACCTCGTGCTCGCCGTCGTCATCGTCGCCATCATGGGACCGAGCTTGGATCACGTGATGTATTCCGTGATGGCCGTTTCCTGGCCGTCCTACGCCCGCCTCATGCGCGGCGACGTCATGGCCGTCAAAGAAAGGGATTTCGTCGCCGCGGCCAAGGCCCTGGGCGCCTCCGACGCGCGCATCCTGTTCCGCCACATCGTGCCCAACTCCATCTACCCCGTCCTCGTCGTGGCCTCGCTGTCCACCGGCTCGGTCGTGATCACCGCGGCCGCGCTGTCCTTCCTCGGCCTGGGCGCGCCGGTCGGCTACGCGGACTGGGGCCAGCTGATTTCCCTTTCGCGGAACTGGATCCTCGGATCATCGGGGAATCCTTTCGAGTACTGGCACACCGTCTTCATCCCGGGCATCGCGATCTTCCTGTTCGTGCTCGGCTGGAACCTGCTCGGAGACGCGGTTCGCGACATCCTGGACCCGCGACAGAAATAGCGCCATGGCCACCCTCAACGCCCTCCTCGACCGAGCCGCGCAGGAAGGCGGGGAGAAGGCCGCGATCGTCTTCGAGGGCCGCGAGCTGAGCTTCCTCGATCTGCGCCGCCAGGTGTTCGAGACCGCCGAAGGCCTGCGTCGCGCCGGCGTGCGCAAGGGCGACCGCCTGGCGATCGTCCACCGCAACGCGCCCGAGTTCGTCGTCGCGTACTTCGCCGCCAACCGCCTGGGTGCGATCGCCGTGCCGATCAACTTCATGGTGTCCAAGGCCGACGAGCTCGCCTATATGCTCAACGACTGCGGGGCGGTCGGCGTCGTCACGCAAAGCGAGTTCCTCAAAGGCCTCACCGGCGCGGCCGCGAAGACCCCGTCGATCAGGGCGCTGTGGGTCACCGACCTCGGCGTGCCCGGCTCAGACCTAATCAAGCCTTATTCGGACTTGCGCGCCGCCGCCTTCGCTGACGCGGCGCACGACGCCGCGGTCGAAAGCGACGTGGCGGCGATTCTTTACACCTCGGGCACGACGGGCTTCCCTAAGGGCGTGATGCTCACGCACCGCAACCTCGTGACGAACTGCGAATCGGCGCTCAAGCGCATGAGCTTGGACCGCAACGACGTCACGCTGTGCATTCTGCCCATGTTCCACAGCTTCGCCTGGACCGGGATCGTGCTCACCTCGCTGCGCATGACGCTCACGAGCGTGGTGTTCCCGGCCATCGCGCCAGCCAAGCCGTGGCTCAAGGTCATGGGACGGCGCGGCGTGAGCCTGTTCGCCGCCGTGCCGCAGGTGTACGCCGCGCTGGCCAAGGAAGCGAAGGACTGGAAAACGCGCGCGTTCCTGCGCTATTGGGCTTTCCGGCGCGTCAAGATCGCCGTGTCGGGCGCCGCTCCGCTCGCCGCGGTCGTCGCCGACGGCTTTCACGACGCGATCGGCCCGCGAATCGTCGAGGGCTGGGGCCTGACCGAAACGAGCCCGGTAGCCACCATCGCCTCGGTCGGGACCGTGCGCCGCGGCACGGTGGGTCCCGCCATCGAGGGCGTGCAGATCAAGATCGTCGACGACGCGGAGAAGGACCTTCCCGTCGGCGGGGAGGGCGAGGTCTGCGTGAAGGGCGACTGCGTCATGAAAGGCTACTGGAACCGCCCCGAGGACACGAAGGCGGCGTTCACGGCCGACGGCTGGCTTAAGACCGGCGACATCGGCGTCCTGGACCAGGACGGCTACCTCTCCATTCGCGACCGCAAGAAGGACATGATCATCGTGAAGGGCCTCAAGGTGTTCTCCGCGCAGGTCGAGGCGATCATCGCCGAGAATCCGGCCGTCGAGGAAAGCGCCATCATCGGCGTGCCCGACGAGGTCGGCGACGAGATCATCAAGTGTTTCGTGGTGCTCAAAAAGGGCTGCGTCCTCGAAAAATCGGCCTTGCTCCAGTTCTTCAAGGAGCGGCTCGACGCCTACAAGCGTCCCCGCGACGTTGAGATCGTCGAGTCCCTGCCCAAGAACGCGCTGCAGAAGGTGCTCAAGCGCGACCTGCGGGACCGCGAGCTCAAGAAGCGCGGGCCCGCTCCCGCCGCCAAGGCCTGATGGCCCCGCGCCGCGTGCGCCTGGGCACGGAAACCCGCGAGACGCTCGCGAGGATCGCCGCGGTCGCCGGTCAGCCCGTTTGGCTCGTCGGCGGCTCCATTCGCGACGCCGTATTAGGTCGCCCCGTCGCGGACCTGGATGTCGCGTGCGCGGACGCGCGCGGCCTCGCCGCGAAGCTCGCGCGCACCTTCAAGGGCACGCTCGTCACGCTCGATGAAGAAAACGCGGTGTACCGCCTGGCGCTCGCTCCCGCGCGCGGGCGCGCGCTCAAGCAGATCGACGTCGCGGGGCTCATGGGCAAGACGATCGCCGAGGACCTCGCGCGGCGCGACTTCACCATTAACGCGCTCGCGCTCGAACTGAAGCCCGCGACGCCCGTCTCCGTCGCCGCGTCCGACTTCCTCGACCCGAGAGGGGGCCTGCGCGACCTCGCCTCCGGGCTCGTGCGCGCCGACGACGAGAAGAACTTCGACGACGACCCCCTGCGCCTACTGCGCGCGTTCCGCATCGCGGCCCAGCTCGGATTTGCGATCGAGCCTAAGACCTTCGCCGCGATCGCCCGCCGTCGCGCGCTGATCGCCAAACCCGCCGCCGAGCGCGTCGCCGCCGAGCTGTTCCAGCTGCTCGCGGTTCCGGGCGCGGCCGCGCGCCTGCGCGAGCTCGACCGCGCGGGCCTGCTCACCGCTTTGTTCCCCGAGCTCGAGCCGTCGCGGACCTGCGCCGAGGACTACTACGGCGCGGGCGGCGTGCTCTCTCACACGCTTCTGGTGTGCGACCGCGTCGATTTCCTGCTGAGCAATATCCGCAAAATCTACCCGTCGCTGGCGCCCGACCTCTTGAAGCACGTCGCGGCGAGGGGGGGCGGAGCTTACCGCGCCCTCCTGATCCTCGCCGCGCTTCTACACGACGTCTCCAAGCCCGAGACCGCGAAGAAAATCGACGGTCGCCTGCGCTTCTTCGAGCACGACACCAAGGGCGCGATCTCGACCGAAAAGATCCTGCGGCGCCTGCGCCTCTCCCGCGAGCAGATCGACACGGCTTGCGCCATCGTGCGCCAGCATTTGCGTCCCGGTCATTTGGCGTCCGGCGGGCCGCTGACCGAGCGCGCGGTCTATCGCTTCTTCCGCGACCTGGGCGAAGACGCCCCGGGCCTGCTCGTCGTCTGCTGGGGCGATCACGCGAGCTACATGCCCGAGGCGCGGCTCAAGCGGCTTCTTAAAACCGCAACCGCCGACTCCAAGCGCTCCGACGTGTCGCGGCTCAAACCGGCCGAAGCCCAAAAAACCGTTCGCCATCTCCAACTCGTCTCGGCCTTGCTGCGCCGCTGGCGGACGCTCGAGCGCGCGCCGGAGCCCGAAAAATTGCTCGACGGCCGCGATATCATGAAGGCCCTCAAGATTACCCCCGGACCCCGGATCGGCGAGCTGCTCGAGCGCGTGCGCGAAGCCCAGGCCGAGGGGGAAGTGACCGACCGGGCCTCGGCTTTGGCGTTGATCTCCCGTCTGAAATGATTGCGTAACAGCCGGAAATTACCCTTCTCCTAATAGGATGGGCCATCGCCCCGAAGCCGTTCGCCGGTTCCTCGCAGCCGCCGCTTTAGCGGCCGGCGCCCTTGTCTCCGCTCCCGCCTTCGCCACCGCTCCGTCGATGTCGCCCAAGACCCTCCAGTGCGACGGTAGTTTCGCCTCGGGCGTGATCACCAATCACCCGAACCCGACCATCCAGGTCGACGAGCAAAGCGCCACGGGCATGAAGCCCGGCCAGCGCCGCCTCAATTTCGTCCAAGGCAACACGGTCGGGCTGTGGCGCTTCGACGGGAACTACAACGTCGAAGTGTCCAGTTGCTACACCGGCGGCTGCAGCGGCGGCGACTCGTGCAAGACCTGGACTTATACTTATGTCCAAGCGGGCGAGGCGACGCTCACCACCGGCGTCTGCACCTACCGCGACACGACCTCGGCGACCTGCACCAACACCATGGGACTGTACGGGGCGGTCGCTCCCAACCAGCCCATCGTCCCGCTGGGCGGCGTAAGCTGCCCGGCCAGCACCCAGACCCTTCCCTCCGCCACCGGCACGACGCCGATCGTACCCAATGGCCCGCTCGTTGGCACCGCCGTCAACGGCTTGTCGGCGCAGGCCTTGCAGCTCAACGGCTCGAACTGGGTCACGGCGCCCCAAAACGGCGCCTGGAACATCGCGGCGAGCTATACTTTGGCGGCCTGGGTCAACGCGAGCAGCGACGGCCGCATCGTTTCGCACCAAAGCGCGCAGGGCTGGTGGGGCATCGGCATCAGCGGCGGCAAACTACGCTTCTTCGACTCCCGCGACTCCGTCGCCTTCCCCGGCAACACGACCAATTCCGACATATCGTTGGGGCCCGTCATCACCGGCGCCTGGCACTTGGTGCACGTGATCCGGCGCAACGCGACCGACCGCCGTTGGTACGTCGACGGACGCCTCGTGGGCACCGCCACCGCGGTGAGCACCAACTCCTTTTCGAGCCACCCCCTCAACGCGCCTCTCGAGTTCGGACGCTACTCGGGCGGCGGCGAAAACCTCACCGGCTTCGTCGATGATGTCCGCGTCCTCAGCAGTATTCTCACCGACGACGACGTCATGCTCGACTGGACGACGCAGATGCACAAGTTTTCCTCCGACGGCGGCGTCAACTTCAGCACGGTCCCGGGCTCGTACTCAGGCGTCCCGGTGTACGGCACGACGGGCATCGTCACCTACATCCCGCCCGAGCCTTACTCGGCCAACTC
>JAYTIP010000417.1:0-2950 GCA_043731745.1 Elusimicrobiota bacterium
ATCGGCGGCCTCAGGCTCGCGCACGAGCTCCGCGGCGTCTCGTGCCTGAACCTGGCCGACGTGCCCGCGGCTCGCCAGTCGGTGACGGTCTCGCGCTCGTTCGGCAAGCCCGTGTACGCCCTCGAGGCGCTGCAGTCGGCGCTGGCGACGTTCGCGGCGCGCGCCGGAGAGCGCGCGCGGCGCCACGGTCTGCGCGCGGGTCAACTCAGCGTGCACTTCGGCTGGCGCGACGGCGAGCGGCCCCTGATGGACGGCGACTCGGCGCGCCTGGAGCCCACCAACGACACCCCGACTTTAACTAAGACGGCGAAGGCTTTGGCGGAGAGGATTTTCGTCGAGGGCCGCGCCTACAAGAAGGCCGGGATCGTGCTCACCGGTCTCGAGTCGGCGGATTCCCCGCAAACCGAGTTCTTCGACGACGGGAAGGCGGAACGCTCAAGCCGGCTGTCGAAGACCGTCGATAGCCTCAACGCGTCCTTGGGCTCGGGCGCCCTGCGTTACGGCGGGGAGAACGCCGCGAGCGGCTGGGGCTCGCGCTGCGAAACCCAGTCCCCCTGCTGGACGACGCGCTGGGAGGACTTAAAGACCGTTGGTGCGGCGGTGGGCGCGGGCGTAGCGAACGGCGTGCCTCGTGGTCTCGCGGCGGACCATCAGTCCGCCCGCGGTAATCAGCATCAAGCCCGCAATCCCTAGAAACAGACTGAAAAGCATTCCTTCATGCGAGGGCATCGGGGAGTTGATTCCCTGGCCCGTCACCGCGGCGGCCATCATGATGTTCATTCTCGGTGTACTCCTGTCGGTGGTGGATCGACATGAGGAGTATGGCCGGGACCTGTTACGACGACATTTCAGAGTCTCGTAACAGAAGTCATTAGCGGAAAAAGCCCTGAAATCAGCGCTTGCGGCGCTTGTTCTTATTCTGCCAGAAGGGCTTGGTGGGCGCGGGCTTACCCTTGTTGCGCTGCTGCCACGGGTTGACGCGAATCTGCGCCGGCAGGGATTCCTTCACGGGCTCGAACTCGATGCGCCCCAAGGCCTCGTCGACGCCGGTCAGCTTCACCTTGAGCTTCTGGCCGATCGTCGCGTTGGCGCCGCGCCACAGGCCCGTCGCGCCGGACTCGGGCAAGGCGACGAAGGCTCCGGCGGTGGTCACGTTGATCACGACGCCGTCGAAGATCTGGCCGACCGAACGGCCCAAGATCGCCGCGCGCGCCATGTCGACGGCTTTGCGCTCGGCCTCGGCCGCGCCGCGCTCGCGCTCGGAGCAGTGCACGGCCAGTCCCTCGAGGTTGAAGCCCGAGACATGGCTCGTCTTGTCGCCCTTGAGCAATCCCTTCACCGCGCGGTGCACGACGAGATCAGGATATCGGCGAATCGGGGAAGTGAAGTGGCAGTAGTCCTTCGAGGCGAGGCCGAAGTGGCCGCCGAGCTCGGAGGAGTAACGCGCCTGCTTCAAGCTGCGAATGACCTGGATGTTGGCCGTCTCCTCAAACGGATGACCGACGGCGGCGGCGAGCAAGCTTTGCAGTCCCTCGACGGGATGAGCGACGAGCGAAGTCTTGGCCACGATGCCGAGCTGGCCCATTTCCTCCTGAAGCAGTTGCAGGCGAACGGGGTCGGGCGTCTCGTGCAGGCGGCGCAGAAAGGGAACCTTGTTCTTCGAGAGCGTGCGCGCGACGGCCTCATTGGCCGCGACCATGAACTCCTCGATGAGCCGGTGACTATCGAGGCGCGGGCGCTTGATGACGATCAGGGGCTGGCCCTGCGCGTCCATTTTGACGTAGTACTCCGTCGTCATGAAGTCGAGCGCGCCGCGGCGCATACGGACCTTCGTGAGCATCTTGGCGACCGAGCCCATCTTGAGGACCACGGCTTTGACTTCGGGCGTGACGCGCTCGACGGGCTTGCCGTCGAGGACGTCCTGCACCTCTTCGTAGGTGAAGCGACGGCAGGAGCGGATGACGGTTTCCTGCACCTCGACCTTGCCGGGAGCCCCGTGAGCGTCGAGCTCGAGCCAGCAGGTGACCGTCAGGCGCGGTACATCGGGTCGCAGAGAGCAAAGATGGTCGGACAGGTTGGGCGGCAGCATCGGAATGACGCGCCCGGGCAGGTACACGCTCGTCGCGCGCTTGATCGCCTCGGCGTCGACGGCGGAGCCGCGCTTGACGTACTCCGCGACCGCGGCGATGTGCACGCCCAGTCGCCACCCGCCGGGGATTTCCTCGAGCGAGACGGCGTCGTCGAAATCTTTCGCGTCGGCCCCGTCGATCGTGAACACAGGCAGATCGAATAGCTCCTTGCGCCCGGCCCACTGCTCGGGCGTCGGGTCAAGACCGAACTTCGACGCCTCATTCTCGACGGCGTCGGGAAACTTGGTGTCGATCTCCTTCTGCGCGAGCGTCGCGGCAAGCCGAACCTTCGGCTCGTCGGCGCGTCCCAAAATCTGCGTGACCGTTCCGCCGGCCGGCTGGTTTTCGGTGGGCCAACGCTCGATCTTGATCGCCGCGAGCATGCCCGCCTCGGCGTTGGCGCCGGGCGCGAAGGCGATGACGGTAATCGCCTGCGACTCGTCGGAGCCCTCGGGCACGACGGCCCAGAACTTACCCGCCTTGCGCAGGAATCCAACCGCGACGGAACGCGCGCGCGTGAGCACTTCCACGATCTCGCCCATGCGCTTGCCGTTGCGCTCGCCGCCGAGACGAACCTTCACGCGGTCGCCGTCCATGGCCAGGCCCAGCGAAGGCCCGCTGATGTACGCGTCGGCCGTGCCGGCCACCTCCGAGATCAGAAAACCAAAGCGCCCCTTATGCTGCAGCTTGCCCTCGAGAAAGGAACCGCCTCCCCCTTCCCGATTGCCGCCCTTCTTGCTCTGATGCCCGTCGTGCCCGCGTCCTCTCATACCCTGATTATGACAGTTTCGGGGTCAGACCCCTCAACGCAACATCGTGGG
>JAYTIP010000418.1:0-2954 GCA_043731745.1 Elusimicrobiota bacterium
TCTCGCGTCCTGCGCGAGCTCTCGGCTTTGCGACCGGTCCTGGAGGGAGGCGCGCTGGTCGCGCTCCCTTTCCCCGTCCCGGCCGGTCTCGAAGCGCGCGCCTGGAGATTTGGCGGCCGAGTCTACGTCGTGCTCGCCAATCCCACGGCCGGCGCGGTCCGCCTCGACGCGGAGCGCCTCGCCGGCTGGCGCGCCCTGTTCTCTGAGCGTGCCGACGCGGCCCGCGCCCTCGGCGTCGAAGTCGGGCCCTGCCAACTGGGGCCCGGCCGCGCGCTGTGGCTCGAAGGGCGCCTGTTGTGAGCACCGCGCGCAAGCTTCTGAAGGGCTCGGTCTTCCGCAATCTCGATCTTTTCCTGTCGATCGGCGCGGCGTTCGCGATGACGCCGTTCATCGTGCACGCCTTGGGCGCGCGCGCCTACGGCTTCTGGGTTTTGATCCTGGCGTTCATGGGCTACTACAATCTCATGAACTACGGAATTTACGCGGCCGCGGCCCGTTACGCGGCGCAGGCCATCGGCAAGGGCGACCACGACGAGGTCAACCGCGTCGCCGGCACGGGTTTGCTTCTCCTCGGTCTCATCGGCGTCGCGACCATGGCCGTGACCGCCGCGGCGGCGGCGGCCTGTCCTCTCTTCATCCGGGATCCCGCGGAGGCCGCTCTGTTTCGGCGCGTGCTCCTAATACTCGGAGGGGCGACGGCGGCTTCGTTCCCGCTCAACATGTTCACCGGAATCCTCACCGCGAACGTGCGCTACGACGCGAGCGCCGCGATCTCGATCGGCAAAACTTTTCTCGTCAGCGCGGGCGTGTGGGCCGCGCTGACGCACGGGCACGGGATCGCAGCGCTCGCCACCATCACGGCGGCGGGCAATCTGTTCGTGAACCTTGCTTCTTACGCGGCCTGCCGCGTTCAACTGCCCTACCTTCGCGCCCTGCCGCCGCGCTGGGACGGGGCCCGCGCTCGCGAGATGTTCGACTACGGCTGGAAGATATTGGTCAGCCAGATCGGCGACGTCCTGCGCTTCCAAATCGACTCTCTCGTCATCGCCACCTTCCTGAGCGCGACCTTGCTCACGGGGTTCTCGATCGGCGTGCGGCTCGTCGACGGGTTCACGAGCCTCGTGATGAGCTCGGTCGGCATGATGGTGCCCGTGTTCAGCCAGTACGAGGGACGCGGCGACTACGACGCGATGCGCTCAGCCCTTCTGAAAGTCACGAAGGCGACGACCCTCCTGACGGTTTTCGTCGGTTACAGCATCCTGTTCTACGGCCGGCCGTTCATCCTGCGCTGGATGGGTCCCGGGTACGAGACCAGCTTTCTCGTCACCGCGATCCTCTGCGCGGCGATGCTCGTCGAATTGCCGCAGGCGCCCGGCGTGCAGCTTCTCTACGGCCTGTCCAAGCACGAGCCCTACGCCTTCTTGAACGTCGGGGGCGCCCTGCTCAACGTCGCGCTGAGCCTCCTGCTCGTCCGCCGTTTCGGGATGTACGGCGTGGCGCTCGGCACCGCGCTCGAGGTCTTTATCGTCAAGCTGTTCATTCAGCCCCGTATGATCTGCCGCGTCGTGAACCTGCCCGTGCGCGCTATCCTTGGCGAGGCGATCCTGGCGACGGCGCTCAAGGCCGCGGTGCCGTTGGGGCTGTACTTCTGGGCGATCCGGGGCTTCGTGCGTCCGGATTATCTCAACCTGACTTTGTGCGTTGGGCTGCAGACGGTCTTATTCGTTCCGACGGCGTACTTCCTCATCATCAGCCGCGAGGAGCGTGCCTTCGTCGATCGGACGCTCGGCTTGAGAGGGACGCGATGAAGCTCGTCGCCCTCATCCACGCGCACAAGGAGCCCGAGCTTTTGCGCCGCCTGATCGGCCTCCTCGCATCGGGCGGCGCCGCGGTGTACGTCAACCTCGACCTCAAGTCGTCCATCGATCCGGCGTCCCTCGGCCAGCAGGCGAGGCTCGTCGAAAACCGTATCGACATCCACTGGGGCGATTTCTCGCAGGTGCAGGCGGTGCTCAATGCGTTGGCCGAGATCGAAGCCCGCGAGGAATACGATTATCTCCTGTACATGAGCGGGCAAGACTACCCCGTCTGGAGCGTCGAGCGCATCGCGGCCTTCCTCGAGGAATCGCGGGGACGGGAATTCATCCACTTCGTTCCGGCTGGTTCCGGCGGCCGGGAGTGGACCTCGTCCCGTTATGATTACTGGCATTACGCCGGTTCCTCTCGCGCGCTGGCCGCCGGGTTTCGCCTGCTTCGCGGGGCGATGCGCGCCGCTGGACTCAAGCGCCCCGTTCCGCTGGGTTTGAAGCCCTTCGCCGGGTCGGGCTGGTTCACGATCTCTCGACGCTGCGTGCGGCTCATCCTCGAATTCGTCGCCGCCCGCCCGGAATTCACCGACTTCATGCGCCGCACCGAAATTCCCGACGAGATGTTCTTTCAGACGATCGTCCTCAACTCGCCGCTCAAGGACGCCGTCACCGGGGACAACCTGCGTTACATCGATTGGTCGCAGAAGCTCCCCAATCCGAAGGTGCTGGAAGCGGAAGACTTCGCTCGAATCGCGGCGTCGAACGCGATGTTATGCCGTAAGCTCGAGTTCCGCTCGGGCGCGCGGCTCATGGAGATGCTGGATGCCCGACAAAAAGCCTGACGGCGGCCGTTTCCACAAGGCCCTGCCGATCGACGCCGCTCTGTTCGTGGCCATGTTCTTTTCGACCTGGGGATCCGGGATGCAGAACCTCAGCTCGTTCGACCTGTCTAAAATTTTTCCGCTGCTGGCCGCGGCGATCATTCTATATGCGACTTTGTTCGTGAAGAATAAGGTCGTGTTCCCTCGCGCCTTCAACTGGTTCGTGGCCTTCTACCTAGCGCACATGGTCTTCACCTACGCAATCGCCCATCCCGAGCTGTTGACCTTCGAACACACGGAGGGTGTCTCCCACGGGGCCGATTTC
>JAYTIP010000419.1:0-3242 GCA_043731745.1 Elusimicrobiota bacterium
CTCCGTTGAGATACTGCATGAGAAGGAGATCGGAATTATTTGAAAAAATGGCGTCCGTCTTCGGATTAATGATGGCGCTGATGCGCTTATAGGCGGCGACGGCCTCCTCGAGCGAGGAGACCTTTTCTGTGCCCACGGCCGCAGCGCCGGAGACAGGCTTGAGCACCGCGGGAAATCCGACCTGGGCGGCGGACTTTCGGAATGCGGCGATCATAGTCTCGCGCTCCTTTTCGTCCGCCGCGGTGGACAGGTTTCCGATCGTTCTCTGGCGCGCGGCTGGAACGCCCTTCAGGGAGAGAGTCGCCTGCGTCTCGAACTTGCTTCGGGCAATGCGGGCGGCGTCCGGAGAATGGTACGGCAGACCGAGCGCTTTGGCCAGGTCCGCCGTGAGCACGACGTCGTCTTCCCAGAAGGTAGTGATGCCGTCGAGCTTGCCGTTCTTGCGGACCGAGCGCTGCAGCTTCTTGCGCGCGATCGTGAGGGCCTCGGCGGGGTTGGTGTTGTCCGTCGCGATCAGCTCGGAGATGTAGCGGGGGTCATTGGCCCAGCTCTTGGGGCTGTCGATCAATACGATGTCGACGCCGAGTTCCCTCGCGCGTTCGAAGATCGGGCGTTTGCCCTCGTATCCCGCGCCGACGATGACGATGCGCTTGCCTTTGAGTGCGTCGCGGCGTGCGCGTTGGAGCATCGTGGCGACCCATTCGCGCGAGTGCTCGCCCATTATTTCCGGATGCATCTTGTCCATCTCGTATTGACCGCCGGAGTCGTGATCGTTGACCTCGATGACAACGGGGATGAGCTTCCCGTCGCGGCGCGCGATCATGACATCCAAACCGATCATGTCTGTCTGAGCCTGATAGGGCTCTCCGTCCTTGCGCACCGATTTGTTTTCCTGCGCGGCGATCGCGAGCAAGGCATCCTCGCCCATCTTACGCATGTCGGCCTCGAGCTGGCGAACCCCGGCGTCATCAATGAGCCCCGCTTTCTTCCACTCGGCGAACTGCTTGTCCATGGGTTCGACGGTTGCGTTGTCGCGGGGGTCGGCGGCCTCGGCGGTCGTCGGCTTGCCCCACGGACCGACTCGAGCGAACATTCCCATGGCCGCCGCGCCGCCCCACGGCGTGCGAGCGGCGAAGACTCGAGCCGTCGTCTCCATCTTGCGGCCGCCGCGCACGAGCGGGGCGGAATCGACGCGTTCGTCGATGAGAACCGCTCCGTCCGCCGGCATCATCGGGTCCTTCGCCAAAGCGAGGACATGCTCCAGCATCTCGGCCCGTTGCTCCTTGCGGAAGAACTTGACCCCGCGACCCGAATGGAACTGCAGGCCCGAGGGCTTGATGACGACCTCCTCGACCTTCGTTCGTTCGAGGAACGCGTCAAGTTGGCGAGCGATTTCCTCGCTTTGGGGCATCGCGATGGCCGCCACCCGTTCCGACGGCACCGCCACGGAACTCGAAGCCTGAGCGATCAAGGAGTGGGCGGGCATCAAAAGCGCCAGCGTAGCGGGTACCGCTACGCCCTTGGCGGCCATCATCAGGCGGGTCGCAAGCTTGTCGTTGACCTCATGCTCAAGGATGTGAGAGTTCGACTGCGGGACGTCGAGATTGTTTTCGAGAGGGACCCCGTCGTCGCGGTCGTTGCCGCTGAGCGTGAAGAAATTGGCGAAATAGCGGACGCGGCGAGGAACCTCGTAGTTCACGACCGTCGCCTGACCTTTTGAATTGAAGACGACGCCCTTTTTTACAAGCAAGCCGGTCTTCCCGCCTGGATAATTTTCTTGGATGAGCCAAGACGCGTCGAGCACGAGATGTACGTCGCCGGGCGATTGGCGGCCGCCCTCGCGGACCAGCGCGATCTTGTGCCGCGAGGAAGGGGCCAAGATCGCGACCGTCGGCAGGTCCTCGGACGCGGGTCCATTGACCATGGAGGTCTTGTAGTCGGGGAGGCCGTTCTCCTTAAGGCTGGTCGAAAGACGCTCGAGCATCTTGGCTTCGTTGCCCGCGGGCGAAGCGAACACCGTGCGAGTCGGCTTGCTGAGCTGTTGCTTGACCCAGCGCAGGCCGCCCAAGTAGACGAAGCCCATGCCGACGAGGATGATCGTGATGATCTTCATCGGCGCGAGCGCGCCGAGCGTCAGCGCCAAAGCGGAACCGGGCAAGGAGTGGTGGAACAGCCAGGAGAAGGCCAGGCCGCCCGCGCCGGCCGCGATGACCTCGACGAAGGTCATGAGGCTGTAGATGTCGTCCGCGTGGCCCTGGGCCTTCGGATCTTTCTTGATCTCGGTCTGCAGCAGCGCGCGCATGCGCGAGCGTAGCGGCTGCAGCATGAGCTTCATCAGGAACACGGCCGGAATCGCGAGGAAGATCGAGGGCACGAGCCACAGGCCGATCGAGGGCAAGAAGGCGAGTGCGGCGACCGCCGTCAGGCCGGCCAAGACGGGATAAGTGCCGTACTTCTTCTGCAGCGCCTGGATGCGCTTCATCAGGAACATGGAGGCCACGAGGCCGCCCGCGGTGATCGCCGAGAGGAGGAGGCCGTTGCCGAAGGCGCCGACTTTCAAGATGTCGATGGCGAAGGTGGGCAGGACCACGGCAAACAGAGCGTCCTCGACGAAGTTCTCCATCGTCGCCATCGCCGAGCGCGCCATGATGGCCTTGTTCTGGAAGATGATCTTGGCGGTCGCCCAGTTGCGGCGCGGGACGTCGAGCAGGATCGCGCCGAAGGTCTTCGTCGCCGCCCAGACCCGGCCAAGCGCGTCGCGCACGCCCTGCAGGGGCGCGGTCGCCAGGTCGCCGACCGTGACCACGCGCTTGGCGTATATATAGGAAACGACGCCCATCAAAGCCGCGAACACGGCGAAGCCCGCGCCCGCGCCGATCCCGTGGCCGAAGCGCCCGTCGAGCCAGTCCATCGGCAGGCCGATCGCGGCAGGGACGACGAGCATCATCCCGTAGTAGATGAAGTCGTAGATATAGCCGGCCTTCTCGATCTTATGGTCCGTGGACTTCTGGTCCGCGCCCTTGAAGATCTTGGCCGCGCCGCCGGTGTCGATGTCGACGAGATGGTTATGGGCGACGATGAGCGAGTTGACGCCCACGAGGACGAGGAAGCCCGCCCAGGGCAGGCCGCCGAACAGCGCAAGGACGCCGATCGTGCCGAACAGGGCCGCGCGTCCGCCCGCGGCGCCGACCAAGATGCGCTTCATCGGCGTCTTGCCGACCACCGCCCCCGCGAACAAAGAC
>JAYTIP010000420.1:0-5534 GCA_043731745.1 Elusimicrobiota bacterium
CGAGTACTTCCAGCACCGCCAGGGCCAGCTCGACGCCGAGGCGGAGAAGAACAAGCCCGAGCCGACCGCCGCGCAGAAGGCGGAGAAGGAAGCCGAGAACGCGTACGAGGTCTCCAAGGAAATCCGTCGCAAGGCGAAGGCCCTGGAGAAAGCCCAGGCCGAGCTCGAGCGCCTGCACGCCGACCTCGAGCGCATAGCCCACGAGATGTCGGATCCCAAGCTCTACGAGGACTTCGACCGCGTGACCAAGGTCGGCGAAGAGATGGAGACCGTCCAGGCCGCCATCCAGCTCAAGGAAGAAGAAGTCAAACGCCTGACCGCGTGACGCGAATCCTCTTCGCGGTCTTCTTCGCCGCCGCAGCACTTCCTTCCTCCGCCGCGACTCTTAGAACTTTCGAGCAGCAGTACCGAGGCACCGCGCCGATCCGCCAGTCGGGGCCGCCCGTCAATCTGAACAACGGCAACGACGACGCCTTCGTCAAACTGTTCGCCTACACCCTCGCCGCCCCCTTCGTTCTCTCGTCGCAACTTCCGGAGGAAGGCTACTCGCGCGGACTCTACGCCGAGTCGCGCGGCGACACGGGCGACGCATCCCACCAGCAGCGGCTCGAGCTCTCGTATCACCGCGTCGGGAGCTTCGTCGGCGGCTGGGGAGGGCGCTGGCGCCTGGACACGGAGCATCACATCGGCCTCGAGGCGTTTTGGAGCGACTACATCGAGCATCGCGAGGAAGACTTGCATTACATGGGCGCCTCGGGCACCGGCGACTTCTGGCGCGAAGATCGCTGGCGAGTGAACTATCAATTGGGTCTGGCCGCGTTGTCGGGTAAGCTCACGCGCGTCGGACCTCGGGCGGCCGTCGAGGCCGAATTTTATCCGCGCAAGCCGTTTTTTCTCGACGCGCTTGCGGCTTCGACTTTCATCAGCGGAGGGCCGCTCGGAGAACTGCGCGCAGGCGGAGGAGTCGCGTGGGGCCGCGCGCAAGCGCGCCTAAGCTACCGCGCCCTCATCGGCCCCTTTAAAAATCTCGCGGGCCCTGAATTGGCGCTGATCCTGAGGCTTTAGAAAAAGCGCAAAACGCAAAGCCTGACACCGGCCTTTCCAACCCCTCGCGGCCCCCGCGTTTTCGAAAAAATAACGATTAGAAATACATCGCAATTCGCATCTCGCGCGCGATGTGAATTCCGTCGAAAATGACTCGATTATTTTTTTAAAAACGAAGGGCGGTTGCTTGCGACAGTCGCGTTGCTAGAGTCGGCGCTTGGACATCATTGCTTTGAGGGCTTCGGCCATGGCGCCGACCGGCGCTTCTTGCGGCTTGATCTGCGGGCGCGGCGCCGAGGAGCCCCGGCTCGCGGCGTTGGCGGAGTTGCGGTCCTCGCGGCTGCCGATGACGGGCTTGCTCTTGAGCGAGAGCGCGATGCGGCGGCGCTGTAGGTCCACTTCGAGCACGGTCACGTGCACGCGCTGCTGGACCTTGAGCACCTCGGAGGGTTCCTTGACGAAGGTGTCGGAGACCTCGCTGACATGGACGAGGCCGTCCTGGTGGACGCCGATGTCGACGAAGGCGCCGAAGGCCGCGACGTTGGTCACGATGCCGGGCAGCTTCATGCCGGGTTTGACGTCCTCGAGCTTGCTCACGTCGCCGAAGGCGAACGCCTCGAAGCCTTGGCGCGGGTCGCGCCCGGGCTTGGCCAGCTCGGAGAGGATGTCGCGCAAGGTGAGCTCGCCCACCTCGGCGGTCGCGTATTTCTTGATATCGATCTTCGCGCGCAAAGAGGCGTTGGTGATCAGGTCCTTGACCGTCGTGCCGAGGTCCGCCGCCATCTTTTCGACGATCTCGTAGCGCTCGGGGTGTACCGCGCTCGCGTCGAGCGGGTTGCCCCCGTTTCGGATGCGCAGGAAGCCCGCCGACTGCTCGAAGGCCTTGGGGCCGAGGCGCGCGACCTTCTTAAGCGCGGCGCGCGAGGGGAACGGGCCGTTCTCGTTGCGATGGTCGACGATGTTTTTCGCGAGGACGGGGCCCAGGCCGGAGACATAAGAGAGAAGTTCTTTGCTCGCGCTGTTGACCTCGACGCCGACGCTGTTGACGCAGGAGATCACGGTGTCGTCGAGGGACTTCTTGAGCGCGTTCTGCTCGACGTCGTGTTGATATTGGCCGACCCCGATCGATTTCGGATCGATCTTGACCAACTCGGCCAAGGGGTCCATGAGGCGGCGGCCGATCGAGACGGCGCCGCGCACGGTGATGTCTTCGTTGGGGAACTCGTCGCGCGCGGCCTCGGAGGCGGAGTACACCGACGCGCCGCTCTCGTTGACCATGACGACCGTCACGCCGGGAAGCTTCATCGTGCGCACGAACTCCTCGGTCTCGCGGCCGGCGGTGCCGTTGCCGATCGCGACGACCTCGCTCTTATATTTCGTCACTAGATTCTTGACCTTCACCGCTGCCTCGAGCAACCCGCCCGCGCCCGTGTGGGGCATGATCACATCGTGATGGAGCAGTTTGCCTTGCTCATCAAGAATGACCAATTTACAGCCGGTCCTAAACCCGGGGTCTAATGCCAAGAGCCGTTTCTGTCCGAGCGGCGACGACATCAAGATCTCGCGCAGGTTGCGCGCGAACACCGCGATCGCCTCGCGATCGGCGGCCTTCTTCGTGTCGAGACGGACCTCGGTCTCCATCGAGAAGGACATGAGGCGCCGGTAAGCGTCCTCGACGGCGAGGGCAACTTGCGCGGCGCACGGCCCCGAGCCTTTGACGAACAGGCTCTGCAAGGTCGGCAAAGTGTCTTCTTCCTTCACCTCGACGCGCATATAGAGAAAGCCTTCGGACTCTCCGCGGCGCATGGCGAGCACGCGGTGAGACGGCGCCTTCGTCGCCGGCTCCTTCCAGTCGAAGTAATCCTTGAACTTGGCGCCCTCGGCTTCCTTGCCCGTGATGACCTTGGAGTGAAACTCGCCCTTGGCGAAGAATATCTCGCGCAGGCGGGCGCGGGCGGGGGCGTCCTCGGCCACGCGCTCGGCGATGATGTCGCGCGCGCCCGCGAGGGCCTCGGCGGCGTCCTTCACGCCTTTCTCGGCGTCGATGAAGGCCTTGGCGAGCTCCTCGGGCTTTCCGGGGCCCTGCGCGAATATTAATTCGGACAAGGGCTCGAGGCCCTTCTCCTTGGCGATCATGGCACGGGTGCGCTTCTTGGGACGGTACGGGAGGTACAGATCCTCGAGGATCGCGAGCGTGGGCGCGGCGACGACCTTGGCCGCGAGCTCGGGCGTCAGGAGCTTGCGCTCGTCGAGTGACTTCACGATCGCGGCCTTACGCGCGTCGAGCTCCTTCAATTGTCCCAGGCGATCGCGCACCGCGGCGATGGCGACTTCGTCGAGGTTGCCCGTCGCTTCCTTTCGATAACGCGCGATGAAGGGAATCGTGGCGTCCTCGTTGAGCAAACCGATGATGGCGTTGACTCCGGCGGCGGGTAAAGACAGCTCGGCGGCGATCAGCGCGGGGTATCGTTCGATCATGCGGACATTTTACCTTACGGTCGACGGTGGAAAATGGGAAAATGACTCGTGCCGTTCAAGAAATTTCCCTGGCCGGAAGCGCGCTCCATCCTGAAGCTGGCGGGACCCATCGCGGTCACGCAGATCGGGATGGTCCTGTACGGCACGGTCGACATGCTGTTCGTAGGACGGCTGGGGCCGGTGGCCATCGCGTCGGTGGGCCTCGGGTCGATGACCTACTTCACGGGCTTCGTCGTGGGCATGGGGATCGTGATGGGCATCGACAGCCACTCCTCGAAGGCATTCGGCGCGGGGCGGCCGGACCTGTGCGGCCAGCTGCTCGTGCACACGCTCGTGCTGGCGCTCTCAGTGGCCTTGCCGTTGTTCTTTCTTTTCGGCTTAGCCGGCAAGGCCTATCGCCTCATCGGCGTGGACCCGCGCGCGGCCGAGGGTGCCATGAGCTATCTGCGCGTCCTGCGCTGGGGCGTGTTCCCGGGGCTTTGCTTCGTCGCCTGCCGCCAGTTTTTACAGTCGATGAGCGTGACGACGCCGCTGATCGTCGCGATGACGCTCGGCAACCTCGTCAACGCCGCCCTCGACGCGGCACTCGTCTTCGGACGCTTCGGCGCGCCGAACCTGGGCGTGCCGGGCTCGGCCTACGCCACGCTCTCGGCCAATCTCGTGATGTTCTTCGTCGTGGCGTACAGCGCGTGGGGCCGCCTGCGCGCGATCGCCTTCACCTTCCACGGCTGGCACCGCAAGCTGTTCCTCGATGTGTTCCTGCTGGGCTTTCCGAGCGCGGGAGCGATGGTGATCGAGGTGGCGATCTTCGCGCTCGCGACGGCGCTCGTTGGTCGCATCGGCGCCGAGGCTCTGGCCGCGCACCAGCTCGTCCTCAACCTGTGCAGCCTCACCTTCATGATCCCGATGGCCCTCTCGCACGCGGCCTCGACGCGCGTCGGACAGGCGCTCGGCCGCCAGGAGCCGCGCGTGGCGATCGACTCGGGCCGCGCGGCGGCGCTGATGGGGGTCTCGTTCATGGCGTGCTGTGGAGTATCGTTTGCGCTGTTTCCGCATTTCATCCTGAGCCTGTACGGCGCCGACGACGCGCTGATCGCGCGCTCCATTCCCCTACTCTACTGCGGCGCGGCCTTTCAGGTCTTCGACGGGGCGCAGGCCGTGCTGACAGGCTCCCTGCGCGGCATGGGCTCGACGCGGCGCCCCTTCTACTGCAACCTCGTCGGCCATTGGCTCATCGGCCTGCCCGTCATCCTGTGGCTGGGCTTCGGCCGGCACTGGGGGGCGACGGGCATTTGGCTCGGGCTCGTCGCTGGACTCGCGTCGGTGGCGATCCTTCTTTGGCGCGAGTGGGTCCGCGCGACGAGCCGAATCGCGCTCTAGCGATTGCCGGGCTTGCCGGTGATGGGCCAGGCGGAGCAGTCCGCGCCGCGGCAACCCGACGCTTGCGCGCCCCACTCGAAGTGCCAGGCCTCGTAGCTCAGCCTTTTGGCGTCGACGCCCGCGGCCGTCGCCTCGTCGACGAGATAAGACGCGGCGTCGCGCGCGGCGATGGCACAAGTCGGCGGGCCGGGGACGCCCGCGCGCCAGTCGAAGCAGTCCTGCCCGTGCGAGTCGACGAGGATGATGTCGCAGCCGTAGCCGCCGCTGTGCGGGGTCTTGCCGGGCCAGGTCAATCCAAGGTTGTTCGGGTCGCCCGAGGTACGCCAATGGTCGATCGTCGCCTGGCTGTTATTGGGCTTGTCGAGCATGTGCTTGGCCTTCAGCGTGAAGCCGCACTCGGGCACCGAGTCCTCGAGGTGACGCCGGTAGCACGAGGCCACGCGCACCGTGTAGCCCAAGCGCCGCCGGGTGTCCGAGGCCGCGAGATGCTCGCTCAGGTGCTGCAGGCCGTCGAGCGCGGCCTGAATGCCCGTCACGCCGCGCGGCACCGTCACGAAGGGCATGGTGGCCGGCACCGCGAGCAAGGTCGCGTCGTCTGGGGGAAGCATCCCGACGCCCGTCTCGGGCAGCCC
>JAYTIP010000421.1:0-2066 GCA_043731745.1 Elusimicrobiota bacterium
TGCGTTTCGTCGTCTGGTACCAGGACAACCTGGCCGCCAAGGTCGAGCGACTGAAAGTCGTGCAGGCGCTCAAGGGCATGACTTGGTTCCAGACCTACCAAGGGTGGACGAAATGAGCTGGGTCAAAAGGGGGCCCGTTCTCGCCGTGCTGGGCGCGCTGGCGTTGCTCGCGCTCTTCATTTTTTTCTTCTTCGATCCGATCCTCAAGCACGCCTTGATCGCCGGCGGCGAGTCCGCCGCGGGCGCCAAGGTCGAAATCTCCTCGCTGACCTCGCGCTGGTTCAAGGGCACGCTTGAAATCCGCGGCGTCGCCGTCGCCGACCGCGAGGAGCCGATGAAAAACCTCGTCGAGCTGTCCCGCATGGCCTTCCGCCTCGACCTCTCGGCCGCCGTGCGCGGCAAGGCCGTCGTGCGCGAGGCCGCGTTCGAGGGCCTGCGCGCGGGCACCCCGCGCAAGACGAGCGGGGTTCTGCGCGCCGTCCCGCCCTCCGCTATGTCGGCCGCGATCATGAAGCAGATCGCGCCCGCGAAGACCGCCGCCATCGAGGTCAAGAGCAACGCCGTCGGCGAAGTGGACGCCGCCAAGCTCCAGGGCCTCAAGAAACTCGACGCGGCGAAGGCCAAGACGAAGGAGATCGAGGACCGCTGGAAGGGCAAGTCCGATGAGGCGAAGGCGATCGAGAAGGAAGCCAAGGACATCGCCGACTCGCTCAAAACCATCGGCGGCAACGACATCCTCAAGAAGGCGCAGGCCGCGGGCGACGCTCAGAAGCGCATCAAGGCCTTGATCGCGCGCGTCGACGCGCAGAAGGCGCAGGCGCAGAAGGACATCGCCGAGGCGCAGGCCCTCATGAAGGAAGCCGACGAACTGAGAAAGAAGGACTTGAACGGGTTGCTCGCCGCCGCGGGGCTGCCGACTTTCGATTCTCAGGATCTCGCCCGCCGCCTGCTCGGCGCGCAAACCGCGGCGCGCCTGAACACCGCGCTCAAGTGGATGAAGTACGCGCGAGAGAAAGCCGCCGCCAGAAAAGCCGCGACGCCGCCCGCTCCCGCGCGTCGCGCCGGGATTAACATCGAGTTCCCCCGCGCGCACAGCTACCCTCAGTATCTGCTCGAGAACGCCAAGATCACGGGGTCGCTCGACGCCGCCGGCGGCACGCTCGCCCTCGCCGGCCTGCTCAACGGCGTGACCTCCAACCCGAAGCTCTACGGCAAGCCCGCGACGCTCTCGCTCGGCGGCAAAACGCCTGCGGGGCAATCCGTGTCGCTCGACGCGCGCCTCGACCAGCAAAATGATCCCGTCGGCGTGACGCTCGACTTCGCGGGCGACGGGTTCTCCCTGGCCGGCGCCGCGCTCGGCGATGGCGAGGTAGGCGGCGCGATCACTCAAGGCAGCGCGAAGGCGCGCGGCACGCTCGCGTCGTCCGGCGACGAGTGGAAGGGTGAAATCGTCGTCGAGGCCTCCGGCGTATCGATCGACCCGAAGGTCGGACTTAAAGGCGAGGCCGCGCCGTTCGTGGCCGGCGCGCTCAAGTCCCTCAAAGGCTTCAAGGTGAAGATCGGGATCTCCGGCAAGGAAGACGACCTTAAGCTCTCGTTCTCCTCCGACATCGGCGAGGTCGTGGCCGCCGCGATGAAGAAAGCCGTCTCCGGACAGCTCGACGCGCAGAAGAAAGTTCTCGAGGGCAAGCTCAACGCGATCTACGGAACCAAGTTCAAGGACGCCCAGACCTCGACCGACGGTCTCGGCGGGAAATTACTCGGCCCGCTCGACGCCCAAAAAGGGGCCTTAAATAAGCAGCTCCAGGACGCGGTCGGCAAGGCCCTCGGCGGCCAGAGACTTGATAAGCTGTTCAAGCATTGAGAACGATCTTCGTCGCGGTTCTCCTCGCCCTCCCGGCCGGCGCCTCCGCGCCCGACCCGTTATTCGACCGCTCTGCCTCCGCTGCGCTTGCGTTGCCCTCCGCGCCTAAGACGCCTGCGTCCGTCGCGCTCGAGGAAAAGCGCAAGCCGACCGTCGTCCCCCCCGATCTTGCCGCCGCCCGGCCGCGGGTCGGCATCGACGC
>JAYTIP010000422.1:0-5003 GCA_043731745.1 Elusimicrobiota bacterium
CGCGCCGCTGTTCCTTAAAGTCGAATACACCGACGGCCGCCTATCTATAACCGGCGTCGAAGGCCCACGCGAGAACGGGGACGCGTGGGGATCTTGTGGCCAATGCACGGACGCATTGACGCGCCTCAAAGACTTGGCGCCAGAATGGGATCGTGCCATGGTCAAGCTGCGAGAGGCCCGACGATCAACAAACGATGAGATAGACCCGACGCGGTTAGAAGTGTGGCACGGGGACGAATACGTCAATGCGGGGATTCGATGAAACGCCTACACTTGACGGGCCTAGGCGCGCTGTCGCGTGCCATGGTTGACGCGGCGCTGCCCCACGAATGCACGGCGCCGGATCTCTGCTATTGGTGTGTTCGTGAACGACATGAAGCAGAGAAAGCATTAAAAGGTAAGAGCAGAAAAATCGTATCAACGGGCAACGAGGGCCGAATATGAACGAACAAGACGAGCTCGAAGAGGCCGAACTTCAAATCGTCGCGTTGCGCGCGCAACGCGACGCGGCGAACATCAAGGTCATGGAGTTGGTAGCGAAGGAAAGCAAGGCGGCTTACGAAGCGGCGGTTAAGGCCAAGGAGCCGATCAAATGAGCGACCAAGATTACGTCAGCCGAAAGCATCAGCAAGAAATGGAGGCGTACTACGCCCTCTACCCCGGCGATGCGGGGCGCGAACTGAAAGGCGCGTGGGAGCATAAGTTCACGTTGATGCGCGCGTGCAACGCTAAGTCGGACGAGATAGTCAATCTCCGCGCCGAGAACGCCCGCCTGACCGCCCGCGTCAAGGTTCTGGAATCGGAGAAGGAGGCCATGCGGGGGGCGTTGGATATCGCAACTCCCATCTTAGCGCGAGTCCATTTGCAAAAGTGCTGGTATCGTGGCAGGTATGCCTGCGAGGACGCGGACGGAAGATACTGCCATGCTCGATGGCTCTCATCGTTCTCAGCCCCGCAAGCGAAGGCCGAGGGTCAGACGGAGTGCCTGTGCCGGATCAACACGCCGACAAGCTATTGGCTCTGCCCGCGCCCGCAAGGGCATGAAGGGTCGTGCGGATTGAAAACTGAAACTGACGCCCCGCCGCCCCCGTCGTCCGCGAAGGCCGAGGAGAATCTATGAGCATCAAAGACTGGGGCCAAATGAGTGAATTACTGCCGTGCCCGTTCTTTAGTTTTGATGTTGTGAAGATGTGACGGTCTCCGTCGTAAATTTGACATATTCAACTGCATCGTGCTATATTTGACGCACAGAGGAACCATGCAAACCAAGTTTAGAAAGTTGACGGGATTTAAGTCAGGCACGACGCTCGACGAGATGCTCCACGTGAAATCTTTCGAGCAACTCCTCAAAGACGGCGACGTGCTCGATGTCCGCGGCGCGGCCGCGAAGACCGGCTACACGGTCAAGCACATCCACCGTCTCTGCCGCGAGAACCGCATCGGGCACGTGCGCCGCGGCCTGACCTCGGATGAGAGCCAGTTCTACTTCCTGGCTTGGCAGCTCAAGCAGTTGTTCACCTACCAGAAAGCGCGCGCATGACCCTCACGACGACAGGGGCGACCTCGCCGAAGGTATCGGCAATTCGCGCTTTCACCGAGGCCGGCTACACGCTGATCCCGGTCTGCTCCCCGACCATTCCGCACGAGCATAAAGGCAAGCCCTGCAAAACCCCGGGCAAGATCCCCCCGCGCTACGATTGGGGTGACACCGCACCGGGCGCTTTCAACGAATCCAATCTCGAGGGCAATTACGGCGTGGCCCTGCGCGCCGGCGACATCATCATCGACGTTGACCCGCGCAATTTCGCCGTGGGCGACAAGCCGCTCCAGCGTCTCGCGTCTCTCGTCGGCCCGCTGAATGGCACCTTCATAGTGCGCACGGGCGGCGGCGGCCTGCATATCTATTTCCGCAAACCCGCGGACCTCAATATCTCCCAGGGCCTACGTGACTTCCCCGGCATCGAATTCAAGACTGCGGGTCGACAGGTCGTAGGCCCTGGGAGCCTTCATTCTGGATCAGGCAAGCTCTACGAGATCATCCAGGGCTCGCCGCTCACCGTCGCCGATTGCCCGCCCAAGCTCCTCGCTCTTCTCAAGCGCACCCCGATCCCCTTCGCCGAGCTGGGTAACGGCACGGGCGCCTACGTCAACGACGCCGCGACGCAGGGGCGCTTCGTGGCTTACCTCACCGACGTCGCCGAAGTCTCCGTCGAGGGGAAATCGGGCGACCACAACGCTTTCAAGATCGCCTGCCATGGTCGCGACCTGGGCCTGCCGCCGGCGACCGCCCACGAGCTGATGCTCGCGCATTGGAACGACCGCTGCCTGCCGCCGTGGGACAGCGAGGAGCTCAAGTCGAAGGTCATCAACGCCTACAAATTCGCCAAGGGGGCCGTCGGGAACGCGCACCCGGCCGCTGATTTCGACGTCGTCGGACCCGCGCCCAAGAAGGACAAGGACCCCGAGATCGCGTGGGTCACGCAGGGACCTAACCAGAAAATCGTCAAGTGCTTCCAGAACCTCCTCAACTATATGCGCCTGCCCGCGGGCGGCCTCTACAAGATCTTCGCGTACAACGACCTGACCGGCCGTGTCGAGTTCGTCTCGCCCGCACCGTGGCACCAGGGCCGGATGCCCGCCTACGCGGGTGTGGGCGACAACGATCTCAAGCTCCTCAAAGGTTTCCTGGCGACGCGCCATGGCTTCGAGGCGAATTTGCAGGACATCGAATCGGCGATCACGAACGTCGCCTTCCACGAGCGGTTTCACCCCGTGCGCGAGTACCTCAACGGACTCAAGTGGGACGGAAAGCCGCGCATCAACACGTGGATGAAGGACTACCTGGGTGCTATCGACGGCGGCTACCCCGAGTACCTTGCGGCCGTTTCCCGCAAGACCTTGTGCGCGGCCGTGATGCGCGCCATGAAGCCCGGCATCGAGTTCCATCACGTGACCGTGCTCGAGGGCGGCCAGGATATCGGCAAGTCCTCGACCGTCGCGATCCTTGGCGGGGAGTGGGCCTCAGACGCGCCCGTCGACCCGCACAACCGCGACACTGTCGACGCCATGCAGGGCCGATGGTTCATCGAAATGGCCGAGATGGAAACGGTGCGCAAGACCGACGAGGACGCGCTCAAGGCGTTCATCACGCGCAAGACCGACCGAGTGCGCCTCGCCTACGGCCGCTCGACCGGCGAATATCCGCGGCAGTCCATCTTCATCGCGACAAAAAACCCCGGCGTCGACGGCACCTATCTCAAGGACGCCACAGGCAATCGGCGCTGGTGGCCGGTGCGCTGCGAACCGCGCGGGCATCTGGGACAGATCGACTTCAAGGGCCTTGCGGCTGCGCGCAACCAGCTCTTTGCGGAAGCGATGCACGTCGTCAAGACCTCGCCGGGAGAAAAACTTTCCATGGACACGCCTCAACTGAAAGCCCAAGCCAAGGCCGTCGTCACCACTCGCCACGCCGAGCACGAATGGACGGAAACGATTCTCTCGTGGATCGCCGAGTGCGACCAGAAGCTCGAGACGCGGCGCGAGTTTATGACCGTGCAGGAAGTCTACGTCCACGCGATGAAGGGCTCCGAGGGCCGCCTCGACCGCCGCAGCATGATTGCGATCGCCGGCGTCCTGCGCGACGCGGGCTGGACGCAGGGATTCAAGCGCCACAACGACCGTTTCCAGCGCGGCTGGTATCGGCCGAAGGTTCAAATCCTCGACGGAGAAAAAGAAAGCCTTGACAGTTTGATTGCGGCGTTGTAGTATTCTTGTGACGATGAGCCGAATGTAGTTGAAAAAGCGAAACTGAGAAACCGATGAGCCACCTTTACAACGAAATCGAGTCGAACGCGGACGAGTGGCTTTTCAACCTGATGCTTGACGGGGAGATCCCCGCGGGGAGAATAGATGCTCGACCAATCCAAGAACTTGTCGGACGAGACTTTGATGGCGTTACTCAATTTCACACCTTCGCCGGCATTGGCGGATGGGCCCTCGCTCTCAAGCTCGCCGGCTGGCCCGAAGATAAAGAAGTCTGGACCGGGAGTTGCCCCTGCCAGCCCTACAGCTCCGCGGGCAAGCAAAAAGGCAACGCCGACGAGCGCGACCTCTGGCCCGCCCTCTTCGCCCTTATCAAAGAGCGACGCCCTAAATTTATCTTTGGCGAACAGGTTGCGAGCGCGATTAAGCACGGTTGGCTCGATCGAGTATACACAGACCTGGAAGGAATTGGCTACACCGTCGGGGCGGCGGTATTGGGCGCACACAGCGTCGGCGCGAACCATATACGTCAACGTCTCTACTGGGGCGCCTACCTTGGCCCCGTTCGCGACGCCTCAATGCCACGACACGAATCCGAGAGGAGCGGGCAATCGGGAGAACCCGAAGGGCGGCGGGGCCTGCCTGGCGTGGGACGCGAAATTGACGGGCTGGCCCAAGACCCCAGCGGCCTGCGACGGCGAGGGCGGGACGTTCGACGTGATGAAGGCGATACGGGAGAACTTGAACCCCAAGGCGAAGTTGCGGGATCGGGCCTTGGTGGCGGGGTGGCCGACGGCCTCGGTATTCTTGGCGGCGGGCGACCCGGAGAAGGTCCAGGCGCGGAGAGCGGAGTGCAAGGAGAGGCACGGCAACAATGGCTTCGGGATGAACTTGGAGCAGGCGGCCCAATCTCTAGCGGGCTGGCCGACGACGACGACGAGGGACAGCAAGAGCGAGGGCAAGGACGGCCCGAATCGGACAGGTGCGCCGTCGCTCCCGGCGGTGGCCCTTGGAGTGATTTTAGACTTGTTCTTTGTACCGACGGGAAGGCGCGTCGTACTGGCGCCCGAGTTTTCCCTCTGGCTTATGGGCTTCCCCGAGGCGTGGGTGACGGCGGCTCCTGGCGCAAAGGATTGGCGCGAAGCGCAAGCCGCGCTCGAATTGGGATGCTTAAAGGATCAGGGAACGCCATCGTCCCTACCCTTGCCGCCGAATTCATAACGGCGTTCATGGAATCGCTG
>JAYTIP010000423.1:0-3598 GCA_043731745.1 Elusimicrobiota bacterium
CCGCGGTCAAGATCCTGCGAAGGCGCGGCGTGCTCAAGGACGCGGAAGAGGGCGCGGCGATCTTCGATCACGCGGCGCTTCAAGCGCTCGTCGACGCTCAATCGCGCTGAATTTTTTACCTGCCAATTTGGCAGGTTGATGGAACTTTTTCGAACCTCAATCGTCTGTTAGGTAGCGCCGCGGTATACGCGGCCGACGAAAGGGGGAAACATGGAACAACTGCCGAAGCTGGACGCGCGCGTGCGCCCGTATCAGGACCCGTCGGACCGTCCCACCAAGCTCATGGCGTTCGCCGAGTTGATCATCGCCGACGCCTTCGTGATCAAGGGCATCCGCGTGCTGAAGAAGTCCGAGGGGGAAGCCGAGCCGTTCGTCGTGTTCCCCGCGGAAAAGGGCAAGGGCGCCACGGCCGACCGCTGGTTCGACCTGGCCCATCCCGTAACCGCCGAGGCGCGCACCGCGGCCATCGAGCTGATCATGGCGAAGTACCGTCAGACGGCGCCGGCCGCGCAGACGACGGTTCCCTTCTAGGGTCTTGATGCGCATTGGAATACACACTATACTGATGGTGTGAAATACCAACGCATGAACATCACCTTGCCCCAGAAGGTCGTCAAGATGCTCGCCAAAGTGCCGAACAAAAGCGAGTTCATCGCCGTTGCCCTCGTCGAGCGCTTTAAAACGCTTGAGAAGGACGACTTTCGTCGCCGCCTGATCGCGGATTATAAAGAGGCGGCGAGGAATAAGGACGATGAGAAGGACGCGGGGGCGGATTGGTGATTCGACGCGGCGAGGTTTACTGGGTGGATTTCCACGGCGCTGTCGGAGCGGAAATCCGCAAAGTGCGTCCGGCGGTGGTCGTTTCGGATGACCAGCACAACGATAACATGGCGACCGTGACGGTCGCGCCGTTGTCGACCTCGAGCGGCCCGCTCCGGGTGTACGAGGCGGTCGTCCCCGAAGGCGTCCTCGGGGACGGCCGCCCCGGCCGGGTCAAGACGCACCAGCTCCGCGCCGTGGACAAGAGCCGGCTACGCGATAAGATGGGCGTCCTGCCCGTCGGCGCGATGGCCGACGTCGACGCGACCCTCCGGATACACCTAGGCCTGTAGCTTCTTCGCGCGCTTACGCAACCAGACCATCGCCGCGTAGGCCGCGGCGAACAAGACGATCGCGATCAGGACGAGATGCATCTTCGCCTTGAGCGCGCTGGCCAACTGTTCGGGGGAGTCGAGCAGGCGCGGCTCGTCGCCGATCACCTTCGTGCCGAACCAGGCGAGGGCCCAGCACCACAGGAACGCCCCGGCCGTCGTCGCGGCGGAGAAGCGCCCGACGCCCATCTTGAGGATGCCGGCCGGGATCGATATCAGGTGACGCACGACGGGCAGCAGGCGCGCGAAGAAGATCCCGCCGACCCCGTACTCCGAGACCCAGCCCTCCATCGCGGTGATCTTATCCGACGAGATGAAGAAGTACTTGCCGAACCGGCGTACCGCCGGTTCACCAATAAGTCGCGAGACGCCGTAGCTGACGATCGAGCCGAACCACGATCCGGCCGTGCCGGCCAGGATGACCAGCCAGTAGTTCATGCGGCCCTGGCTCGCCCAGTACGCGGCGGGGGGCATGATGATCTCGCTCGGGATCGGCACGACCGAGCTCTCGAGCGCCATGAGCAGGAACACGCCCAGATAGCCCCAGGTTTCGACGAAGTGGAACCAGATTTTGAGCAGCTCGTGGAAGTGCGCTTGCATGGGCCACGGATGATACCACATTCACTGAAAAATCCATCCTAAAACGGGTATAATCAGCCGTCTCTCCCTATACGCGCGCGTACTGAATGACCCCGAGCTCACGCACTCTCGAAGCCACTCCCTCAGGCCTTCGCGGCCTCTTGCGCGATCTACGGTCGCGCGTCGTTTCCGGCGCCGCGACCGCCCCAGCGCTCATGCCGGAACAGCTCGGCGATCCGGCATTTTTAAATGAGCACGGCGTGCGCTACGCCTACGCGACCGGCGCGATGGCCAACGGGATCGCCTCCGAATCCCTCGTCGAGGCCGGTGCCAAGGCCGGTCTTCTCTCCTTCTTCGGCGCCGCCGGCCTGCCGCCCGCCCGCGTCGAGGCCGCGATTGACCGCCTTGATAAATCGCTTGGTTCGCTGCCGCGCGGGTTCAACCTCATTCACAGCCCGAGCGAGAGCGACCTCGAGAACGCCGTCTGCGACCTGTACCTGCGACGCGGCGTGAAGCTCGTCGAGGCCTCGGCCTTCATGGGCCTGACGCCCGCGATCGTGCGCTACCGCCTGCACGGAATTCACCGCGACGCGAACGGCCGCGTCGTCGCGCCCAACAAGGTCGTCGCGAAGGTCTCTCGCGTCGAAGTCGCCGAAAAGTTCCTGGCCCCCGTCTCCGAGACGATGCTGCGCGAATTGGCGGCGGCGGGCTTCATCACGGCGGATCAGGCCGCGCTCGCCGCCGAGATTCCCATGGCCCAGGACCTGACCGTCGAGGCCGACAGCGGCGGCCATACCGACAATCGCCCGCTCGTCGCGATGTTCCCGGCGATGATCGCCTTGCGCGACCGCCTGCAGGCGAAGTTCCGGTTCAAGAATCCGGCGCGCGTGGGAGCGGCCGGCGGCATCGCCACCCCCGACGCGGCGGCGGCCGCTTACATGATGGGCGCGGCGTACATCCTCACCGGCTCGGTGAACCAGTCGTGCGTCGAGTCCGGCTCCTCCGACAAGGTCCGCGCGATGCTCGCCGCCGCCGGCCAGGCCGACTGCATCATGGCCCCCGCCGCCGACATGTTCGAGCTGGGAGTGAAGGTTCAGGTGCTCAAGCGCGGCACGATGTTCGCCCAGCGGGGCGCGAAGCTACATGAGGCCTGGAAGCAGTACGACTCGCTCGAAGCGATTCCCGCGACCGTGAAAGCCCAGATCGAAAAAGATTTGTTCAAGGCCACGCTTGAGGACACCTGGGCCGCGACGCGCGAATTCTTTCTGAAGCGCGATCCCTCTCAAGTCGATCGCGCGGAGCGCGAGCCGAAGCATAAGCTCGCCCTCGTCTTCCGTTCGTATCTCGGCCAAGCGTCCCGCTGGGCCAACGCTGGCGTGCCCGAGCGCGTGCTCGACTATCAGGTCTGGTGCGGCCCGGCCATGGGCGCGTTCAACGAGTGGGCGCAGGGCAGCTTCCTTCAAGCCCCTGAGAACCGCACCGTGCCCGTCGTCGCCCGAAATATCCTTTATGGCGCGGCCGTGCTGACCCGCGCGCACTTTCTCCGCTGCCAGGGCGTCGCCCTGGATCCCGAGACGACCCGCATCGAGCCGCTGACCGCTTCCGAGCTCGAGCGCCTGCTGGACTACGAGAGACCATGACCAAGAAGAACGAGTCCGCTCCCGAATTCATCCCGCTCGCCGTCGTCGGCCTCGGGGGCGTCTTTCCGAAAGCGAAGACCTTGCGCCAGTTCTGGGCGAACATCAAGAACAAGGTGGACGCGATCCAGGACGTGCCGGCCTCGCATTGGAGCAAGGAAGACTATTTCGACGCGGACCCGAAAAAGCAGGACAAGGTGTACTCGTACAAGGGCGGCTTCCTCGATGCCT
>JAYTIP010000424.1:0-4651 GCA_043731745.1 Elusimicrobiota bacterium
AACCACACCGAGGCCGCGGCGCCGGCCATGAACGGCACGCCGTCGAGAAGATAGGCGACGAAGCGGTCGCTGAAGCGGGCGGCGCGTGTTTCGAGCACGTCTTGTTCCATGACCCCCAGTATAGGGTTCGCGTGGAATTAAATCAAGAAGCCGCCGTCGGGCCTAGGGGAGACTAGGCCGAATGTCCATCGGGGCATAGAGCTAAAGCCCATGAGGAGCGGGGGACTCGCCTCCTATAATAGCTCCATGAGAAAATCCTCCCGGGCCCTGCGCGCCGTCGCCGCTTTCCTCGCCTTCGCGCTCGTCCACGCGTCCTTCGGCACCCAGTCTTGGGCGCAGGTCGCCAACATCGGCTCGATGAGCGCGCCGGTCAACGGCTCCGCCGCTTCCGCGGCCGTCACTGCCGCGGTCCCGTCGATCTCAATCAACTCGTCCCTCGCCCCGTCGGTGCTCGGCCTCAACGGTTCGCTTTCGGCGCCCGCGTTCACGCCCTCACCGTTGGCGTCGGCGATCCCGGCCGCGGCCTCGTTGGCCGTTGCGTCCGCGTTGGCTCCGACCGCGTCGGCTCCTTCGGCCGTGTCCGCTCGCCCGATCTCCGTCCCTCTCGCGCTGACGCCCGCCGCCGTCTCGGCCGCCGCCGCCAAGAACGACGAGTCCAAGCCCTCACTCACGCCCGCCGCGAAGACGGCCCTGCCCAGCGCCGAAGCCCCGGTCGTCACGGGCGCGCTGACCTCGCGGGCCGCCGCCAAGGCCTCCGCGATCGTCGCCGGCGTGCGCCGCTACTTCACGGGCAAGTCGGTCGAGTCCGTCGAATCCGCGCCGTCGCCGCTCGTCGCCGGCAAGCTCTCCGCGCCGCACGCCTCCGATCTCGAGCCGTCGAACTCCGGCGACGCCGCGCGCCCGCAGTCCAACGGCGGCGCCAACGAGCCGCCCGCCCCCAAGCAGCCCAACGACCCCGCGCCCAAGGGCAAGGGCTGGTTCGGCCTAGGCGCGATCGTCGCGGCCCTCATCGGCGGCATGCTCGTCATGCAGCTCGGCCTCGAGGCGCAGGGCGCCGCGATGGCGCAGCTCACCGAGAACGCCTTCGGCGACTTCTCGATCCTCGCCCAGGTCGCGATCTTCGCCAGCATCGGAAGCATGGTGGGCCAGCAGCTGGCACAGTTCGTCAGCTCGCGCATCGGCCTGACCAAGACCTTTTACGCCGCCCACACCCTGCGGGCGATCTCTCTCGGCACCATGGTGTTCCTGCTCGGCACGGGACACATGGCCCTGCCCCTGATGTTCGTGTTCTACGCCGTCAACGGCGTGGTCACCGGCATCGCCGGCACCGCCGAGGGCACTTTGCGCAAGTTCCTGCTCGCCAAGGAAGGCGTCAGCCAGCAGAAGTTCCGCACCTGGTGGCAGTTCCTCGCCGAGGTGTTCGGCGTGCTCGCCCCGATGGTCCTGGGCGCGCTGGTGACGACGATCGGCGCCAGCTGGATCACGGCGCTGTACCCCGCGACGATCATCCTGGGCCTCATGCTCTTCCTGATGCTCAAGGTCCTGCCGCTGTCCTCCGCGGCCGCCGTCGAGAACCAGGTCGGAGGCCCGGCGGCGACGCCCGCCGCCCCCGTCGATCCGAACGCGCCCAAGGTCGACGCTTGGCAGAAGGTCAAGAACGCGTTCGCGCAGATCTTCAACAACATGGAAGAGGGCAAGGAGTTCGTCTTTAAGAACGCCGTGCTCAAGTACTCCCTCGGCGGCGCCGTCATCTTCGACTTGATGAACGTGCTGATCTACCGCTTGATCACGCCCGGCTACGGCAAGCTCATCGCCGGCTCCTCCGGCATGGCCGCGGTTCAGGGGAACCTCGTCGGCATGTTCAGCCTCGGCGGCCTCATCCTCGCCGCGACCTTCCTGGTCCTCGAGCGGCGCGACAAGAAGAAAAACGAGAGCAAGACGCCCGAGGAGCTCGTCGCCTCGGAACGGTCCTCGATGCTGCGCTGGACGATGCTCGGCATACCCGCGCTCGGCCTGCTCGCCGTGATGGCCTTCCACCTCACCCTCCCGTTCGCGCCGCTCATTTTCGCGGGCGTGAACTGGGCGCCGAGCACGGCGTTCGGCGCGGCCTTGATCCCGTTCGGCTTCATGCAGGTCGCCGCGTCGATCAAGCTCAACTCCTACTTCCAGGAGCGACTGCCGGCCGACGCCGCCAAGGTTCAGAAGGCGATCGCCTTCTCCGGCTCGGCGATGACGGCGCTGTCGATCGTGCTCATGCTGGCGCTCAAGCCTCTGTTCGGCGACATCGCGGCGTTCAACCCGTTCCCTTACATCGCCGCGGCGCTGATCCCGCTCGGCGCGGCGATCTTCTTCATCCAGCGCAAACTCGCCGCCGCGACCAAGCCCGAGAATCTCAAGATCGCGGGCGACCTCGGCAAGCCCGCCGGCGGCTTCGTCGGCGTCCTCCTGGGCGTGATCGCCGCGGCCCTGCTGCTGAGCTTCATCAGCTTCATCCCGGGAATGGCGGGCGTCCTCGCCGGACTCGGGGTGCTGGGACGCTTTGCCCTGCACCTGAGCGTGGCGCTGGCGATCCCGGCCGCCGGCTGGTTCGCCGATCGCGCGATTCGCAAGAAGGCCGCGAAGAAGTAACCCTCCAAAAAAGGCGTCTAGGCCCTAGGACCCACGACACCGTGGGCCCTAGGGCCCTTTTCGTTATGGGTCTTTGCGCGCATGATCAGTAGGTCGTCCGGACCCCAGCCCAAAGTCCCGCCGGAGGTAATGATGTATCGCCGAGTACCCCTCGTCCTCACCGCCGTCTGCCTCGCCTTGCCCGCCGCCGCGCAGTTCTCCATGAAGGAAGTCGCCGCCGCCTCGAAAGATCCCAAGGCCTACACGATCGACGAGACCACCATCGAGATCGTGAAGGTGGGCCCGACCGTCTCGCCGACCGAAATAACCCCGCCCGACGCAGGAGGGGGAGCCGACCCGATCGTCATCCTCGACCAGATCATCAACATCGGACAAAAGATCTGGAAGATCGTCGTGGACAACAAGCCCGTCGTGGACGTGAAGACGCAGTACGCGACGGCCTTGCCCGACGGCGTGAAGGGCTGGTCGTCGATGGCCGGCTGGCAGCGTCCGAAGGGGACGATCTACCAGTTGACCGCGAAGAACGCGTACGGCGGCCAGATGATCAACCTGCGCTATCAGGTGCTGCGCACGGCTGGCGGCAACTACAAGGGCACGGGCAAGTACCTGACGGCGGTGACCATCGAACCTCTGCTCGTCGAAGTCGCGTGGGGCTACCACTTCAGCATGGACGTCGCGGTGCCCGACACGAGCGTCGTCAACGTCGGGACCACGGAGAACCCGGTGGCCGCGATGATGGTCCAGCTCGGCTGGCGCATCCAGACGCCGATCAAGGACTCGCAGGGCAAGGGCATCTACTACCTGCAGGGCGACGGCGTCTACCAGGAGGTCGGCGGGCCTTTCAAGAACCCCGCCGCGCTCAAGGCCATGGCGAATGTTGCGAAGCTCAAGGGGGAAACGCTAAGATTGGGCTTGTGAAAGTCCACAAGATCAAGCAATACAGCGTTTTTATGCCGAACAAGCCGGGGGCGCTCACGCGCCTCGCGGCTTTGTTCTCTGAAAAGGGCATCAACATCCTCGGCATCGCCTCCGAGGTGCGCGACGACTCGGGGCTCGTGCGCATCGCCCTCGAGAACGACCGCGACGTGTCCGCGGTCCTCTCTCAAGCAGGATTCTCCAGCGTGGAGACCCAGATACTGTCGGTCGAAGTCGACGACAAGCCCGGCGAACTTCTGCGAGTGGCCTCGGCGCTCGCCGATGGCAAGGTCAACATCACGACCGTGTACGGCACCTCCGTGGCGGGCGCGTCGTCCTCCCGCATCCTGATCGCGGCCCAGAACATCGACAAGGCGCTGGCCCTCATCGAAGCCCTGGCCAAGGGCGCTCCCAGCCCCGCGTAAAAAGTCGTAGAATCCGCTCATGTGCCGCCTATTCGCTCAGGTCGCCGCCAAGCCCGCGTCCGCGCGTGATTTCCTCGTGGACGCGGAGTATTCGTTGTTGCGGCAGGCCGATGCCGACAAGGACAACCCGCAAACCGACGGCTGGGGTATGGCGTGGTTTGAGGCCGACGGCCGGGCTCGCGTCCAGAAGAGCGGCAAGCCCGCCCCCGGAGAAAAAGAGCGCTTCGTCGCCGCCGCCTCCGGCGCCGCTTCCGGGGTCATTCTCGGTCACATTCGCGCGGCCTCCAAGGGCATCGGCGTCGACGAGGCCCGCGCCCATCCGTTCGAGGACGAAGGCTGGGTCTTCGCCCACAACGGGACTCTATTCCTGCGCGACGAGGTCGCCGCCGAACTCGGCCCGCGCCGCTCACGCTTGAAGACCGACAGCGACAGCGAGGTCTACTTCCAGCAATTCCTTAAGCACCTCTCGACGACCGGCGACCCGTCTCGCGCCTTCGAGGCTTGCATCGCCGAGAACTGGCGGCTGTGGGAGACGGCCCGAGCGCGCCGCCCGGAACTTAAGGCTCCTTATTCTAGTCTCAACGCGATCGCCTCCAACGGGAAGGGGATTCACGCGCTGTGCCACGCGGCCTCCAAGGGGCTCGCGACGCACGGCGTCTGCCACGCCGATCAGCCGTGGTCCG
>JAYTIP010000425.1:0-10735 GCA_043731745.1 Elusimicrobiota bacterium
GAGACCATGACGTCGGCCCAGCCGCGCAGGCCCTGCTTATCGGAGAATAAGTCCTCGCGCACGAAGCGGATGCGGTTGCCGACGTGCTGGGCGATCGCGTTTTTCTGGGCTAGGTCGAGCGCCGATTTCGACAGCTCGGTCGCGAACACCGTCGCCGTCGGCACGAGCTGGGCCAAAGCGATCGCGATGCAGCCCGTTCCGGTGCCGATCTCGAGGATCTTGGGCGCAACGGCTTTGGTCGCGCGGACTAAGCGCTCGCACTCGAGCACGAGCTCCTCGGTCTCCGGACGCGGGATCAAGGAATCGCGCGTGACCTCGATCTTGATGCCGAGAAAGGGCTGGTGGCCGACGATGTACGCCAGCGGAATGCGCTTGCCGCGCCATTTGATCCAGTCCTGGAATTGGTGCGTCTCCTTGGCGGTCAGCTCGCGCGAGCCCTGGGTCACCGCGGTCAGCCGTCCGACGCCGAGCATCTCGGCCATCAGGAACTCCGCGTTGGGCCGCGGCTCCGGGACGCCGCGCTCGACGAGGTACTTTTCCCCTTTCTCGAGCCACTCACGGACGGTCATTTCGCTTCCGCCATCAAGAGACGACGCTGCTCGTCGCGCAAGGCCTCGAACACGGGCCCGAGCTCACCTTCCATGATTCCGGCCAGGTTATGCCAGGACCGCTCGAGGCGGTGATCGGTCACACGCGACTGCGGGAAATTGTAGGTGCGGATCTTCTCCGAGCGGTCGCCGGTGCCGACCTGTGTCTTACGGGCGGACGCGTTAGCGGCCGCGGCCTTGATGCGCTCGGCGTCGGCCAACATCGAGTACAGGCGCTTCATCGCCTTGTCGCGGTTGCGTCCCTGGCTGCGCTCTTCCTGGCACTCGACGATGAAACCGGTCGGCAAATGGGTGATGCGCACCGCGGTTTCCACTTTGTTCACGTTCTGACCGCCGGCGCCGCCGGCGCGATAAGTATCCACTTTCAATTCATCCGGCCGAATGACGATCTCAGCCGACTCCTCGACCTCGGGCATGACGGCGACGGTCACCGTCGAGGTGTGGATGCGCCCGGCGGCCTCGGTCGCGGGCACGCGCTGGACGCGGTGCACGCCTCCTTCATACCTCAACCAGGAATAGACTTCTTTGCCGGAGACGAAGATCACCGCGCCTTTGACGCCCTTGCCGGCCGAGGACATCTCCTGCACTTCCACGCCCCAGCGCTTCGTTTCGCAGTAGCGCATGTACGCGCGCAGCAGCTCGCCCGCGAACAGGCCGGCCTCGTCGCCGCCGGCGCCCGCCCGGATTTCCAAATAGCAGTTCTTGGAGTCGTTGGGATCCTTGGGCAGAAGGTCCGCGGCGATGTCGGCCGACAGGGCGTTCCAGCGCGCCTGCAACGCGGGGCGCTCCTCGTCCGCCATGGCCTTCATCTCGGGGTCGGACTCCATGGCCGCCAGGCCCTCGAGCTCGCCCTCGACCCGCATGAGCTCGCGCACCTTCGCCATGAGCGGGCCGAGCTGGGAGTGCTTGACCGCGTGCTCCTTGAGCTCGGCGGCCGAAAGCCCGCCCGCCGCGAGCTTGCCTTCAAGCTCCCGGTAGTCGGCGTCCAGCTTGGCGATCTTGGGATCCATGGATTATTTAGGGGCGGGTATAAATAAGCGGGCCCCGGCCTTTCGGCCGGGGCCCGTTTCGGAGCGAGTCCGCTAGTCCTTCTTGGCGGGCTTGTCCTTCTTGGGAGCGGCCGGCTTCTTGGCGTCCTTCTCGTCCTTCTTCACGGCGGTGGAGAGAACCTTCTCTCTCTTCGCGGTATGGCCGACGTGGACGAGGCGCTTGGTCTGGGTCTTCGCGACCTTGCGGTCGACGGTCTTGCCTTCCGAGGCGACGAAGCGCTTCTTGAAGCGGTCGATGCGGCCGGCGGTGTCCATGACCTTCTGCTGGCCGGTGTAGAACGGGTGGGACAAGGCCGAGATGTCGAGCTTGACCATGGGGTAGGTCTTGCCGTCTTCCCAGACGATGGTGTCCTTCGCCACGACGGCGGAACGGGTCAGGAAGCCCTTATTGGCCGAGACATCCTGGAACACGACGGTGCGATAGAGGGGGTGGAGGTTCTTCTTCATGATGTCCTAATTATAGCAAATTCTGGATGTTAATGGCGATTCCTCGACACATCCGTGCCGGGCCCTTGGGCCCGGCGCCCGTCGAAAATGACCGAAAAATGACGCTAGGTTTCGCCGTCCAGGCGGGCCAGAAGCGCCCTGGCCTTCGCCGCCAGCGCCTCGCGCTCCTCCTTTATGAGGGCCTTGAGCTCGAGTTCGTGCAGGCCGGCCTTGCGGGCCGCCCTCAGCAGCAGCGCCCTCTCCCCCTCCTCAATAAAGCCGTCGGCCAGGCTCACCCGAACCAAGCCGCGCAGGAGTTGGTCCACGGTTTCCGCGTCCTCCGGCAGATCGATCCGCCCGTTTTTGGCGTCCTCGATCAACGCTTCCGCCTTGTCGGTCGGCACGCCGCGCGCGCCCGCGTAGTTGATCAAGTAAGCCCGCTCCCGGTCGTGCACGGCCCCGTCTGCCGTGATCATGAGCGCCATCGCGCTCAACGCCTCCATGGGCGGCACCGCCCCGCCCCACTCGACGCCGGGCAAGGCCGTAATGGCCGGCGTCTCCGGCGGGCGCTTCCAATCGCCGAACGCCTCGATGCGCGCCAGAAGCCAGCCCAAAGGCTCGTTGCAGTACTTGCACACGCCGCCCAAGCCCGCCTCCTCCGTGGGCGCGCCGCAACTGGCGCAGCGCGTGGCGCTCAGGCCCGCCTTCCAGTTCGTCGTGGCGCCCGCCTTCCGGCTGAAAATCATGTAATCCGTCCTTCGCTCGCGCCCCGCCTCCCATCTCACCTGCAGGTGCACCTCGTCCTTTTCCTCTCCGGGCGCGAACGCGATCGCCTCGACGGCGCCGAGCAGCGCCTCGGGCACGGCGTCGGCGGCCTCGAAAGAAGCCAGGAACTCCGGCGTGGCCAGGCCTTTGAGCGCGTCGGTCTTCCCGGTCCGCTTCGCCGCGAGCCAGCGCCAGAACACCACCGCCGCGCGGTCGTCGAGCGACTCGAGGCTCAGCCCCGGATCGTCCTCGCGCAAATCGTTCCAGCCCGTGAGCTCGCGTCTTGGATCGGGGAATCTCCACTCCCACGGCACCGTCGACTCGACCGCGATCCAGTCGTACTCGCCGGAGTTGATCCAGGCCTTGCAGTTCTCGCACCGCGCCGAATCCACGATCGTCAGCCCCGCGCCGCACGACGGGCACTGCCCCTCAAACGCGCCGGGCTTGTTGAGCGTCTTCGCCGACGGCCGGCGCACGAAGGTCCACACTTCCTCGTACTCGGCGGGACCGCCGTCCAACACCTTGTTCGTCTTTTCGTCGAGGCGCTCGCGCACCGCGCTCACCTTAAACCCGACCGAGATCGAATCGTAGTGCCACCCCGTCGCGTAGCCGAGCGCGGTCGCGTCCTTGATCGTCAGCTCGCCGACCCGGTCGCGCACTCCCGCGGCGCCGTCGACGGCCAGCTCCTCTCGCATCCGCTCGTACACGCCGTCGGACACGCCCGCGCGCGCCATCCACGGCTGCTTGCGGTTCATCGCCTCCTGCATCTTCAGGAAGATCGCCTTGGCGCGCTCGAGAAACAGCGCCTCCTCGAACCCCGGGTCGCGCGCGCGGATCTCGCGCAGGGCCGCCTCCCTGCGCAAAACGATCTGCGCCTCGCGCCCCTGGCCGATCACCACGCTGTCGCGGCGCTCGGCGGCACGCGTGAGCATGGTGTAAATCCAGTACACGACGCACGCGCCCATGATCGCGGCGAAATAGGTAAAGCCGGGTTTATGAACAAAAGCGTCCATCGCCGCGAACACCGCCTTGTCGCCGAAGGGATCGGGTCCGAAGTCGAACCCGAGGTCCCGCATCGTCGTGTACTCTTCGGCCATCAGGGCAAAGACGCTGACGGCAGCGTGAAACGAAAGGTCGCGCCCGCCCCCGGCTCGCTGTCGACCCAGATCCGTCCGCCATGCGCGACCACGAGCTCGCGGCAAAGATGCAAGCCTAAGCCCAAACCTTCCGCTCCTTGGTGGGCTTTATTCGCCGTCTGATACAGCCGGTCGAAAATACGGCCCTGCTCCTCTTTTGGAACGCCGGGCCCCGTATCCCGGACGAAGACCTCGACGAACCCTTTGGGCCCCTCGTTCGTCCCGACGGTGATGCGCCCGCCCTTCGGCGTGAACTTGAGCGCGTTGCTGATCAGATTGCTCAGGATCTGCCGCAAACGGACGCCGTCGAACGCCGCCGACAGGGGGCGCGTCACGGGCTCCACCTCGAGAACGATCCCCGCCTTCGTCACGAGAGGCGCCAGCTCCGATCCGATCGCCGCGATCGCCGCGTTCAAGTCGCCCGCGATAGGCTCGACGCGCAGCTTCCCGCTGTCCGACTTGCCGGCATCGAGCAAATCCTCCGTCATCCGCGACACATGCTCGGCAGCCCGCTGCGCCATCGCCAGGAGCTCCTTCTGCGCCGCGCTGAATTCAGGGGTCGATGTGGACAATATGCTGAGGGCCAAGCGCGTGACCGCGATCGGCGTTTTGAGCTCGTGGCTGACATGGTGCGTCACTTCCATTCTCACCCGCTCGAGCTCGCGCTGGGCCGTGACATCCTGGAATACGCCCCTCGTCGTCACGCTCCCATCAGGCCGGCGCAGCGCGCTTAACACTCCGCTCAAGCGAAGTTTGCGGCCGTCCTTCGCCACGAAGGTCGCTTCCATGCCCACCGGAGCATCAGACGCCTTGAGCTTTTCCACGCCCTCGCGGCATTGAGACCTCTCGGCCGGATCAATGAGATCCATGAAGCTCATCTTAAGAGCCTCCTCGGACGAGTAGCCCAGCGCCGCCGTCCAAGCCCGATTGACCATGCGCAATCGCCCCGACTCATCGGCGCTCTGGATGATCGCGCCCGCCGTTTCGATGAAATCCCGCAACTCCCGCTCGCGCGCGGCGGTGTGGACATTGCTCAGCTCCGAGACGACGCTCTGGGCGAGCTCGGCCAAAAGCTCCCGCTCTCTGGCGGAGAATTTTCGCGGCGCCAAGGCGATGATGCAAAGCGTCCCGATGGCGTGCCCGTCCTGCAGCCTTAAGGGGGCCCCGGCGTAAAAGCGGATTTTCGGGCCGCCGGTGACGAAGGGATTGTCCGCGAATCTCGCGTCGGCGGTGGCGTCTTCCACCACGAACACGCCGGTGCCGAGAATGGCGTGGCTGCAGATAGAGAGGCCGCGAGGCGTCTCGGACGCCGTAAGGCCGACGCATGATTTGAACCATTGCCGATTCACATCGACGAGGCTGACCAGGGCGATCGGCACTTCGAACATTTTCTGAGCGAGGCGGGTGAGGCGATCGAACCGGTCTTCCGGCGGCGTATCGAGTATGCCGAGTCCGTGCAGCGAGGCGATTCGCGCCGGTTCGTTTGGGGCGAGAGCGGGTTCTATCATGGGGTTCCGTAAGGATAATGGTTCATGTCGGTTGGGTCAATGCGCACTTAACGCAGACGATCTGCTGCCGCCGCTATCCCAAGTCCATCCCCATACGAAGCTGCGGTCAGCAGAATCGAATGGTTATGCGCAGACGGCATCATTCGTAGTGGGTCCAAAGCCGGATGACTTTAACCGTTTTTTCTTCCGTTAAAACCTGATAGACCAATCGGTGCTGGATATTGATCCGTCGGGAGTAAGCGCCCGCAAGATCCCCAACCAGTTTTTCGTATGGAGGCGGGTTCTGGAACGGGTTCTTCCGCAGGACTTCAAGCAGTGCTTCCGCCTTCGGTCTTAGTCCCGCGGAAGACAGCTTCTTCGCGTCCTTTTGTGCCTGCTTAGTGAAGACGAGTTGCCAGCTCACCAAGCGAGCTTTTTTGACAGCTTGCTAACGGGCGCCTTGAGGCCGGCACGGATGGACTCACGCATCCCAGGGATAGAAAGCAAGTGGAGGGTTTCCTGAATCGAGCGCCAATCCTCTTCGGAGACGAGAACAGCGCTCGAGCGCTTCCCCGTAATTTGTACAGGCTCATGCGAGGCAGCCGTTTGGTCAAGGAGCTTGTAGAGCTTGGCTCGGGCAGTGCTGGCGGTTAGAGTGGTCATTTTGGGTCTCCATTAGAAGCGTACCGGAAGTCGTACGCTTTGTCAAGGGCCCCAGGTTGGCGCATAACGCAGACGATCTGCTGCCGCCGCTTCAACTGTCCAACCAAACGAGGCGGCGTTCAGCGGAATCGAATGGTTATGCGCTGCGAATTCTCTTTACAGATAAATTGTCGAGCTCCGATTCTTCTGCCAATGGTCATACGCGAAGTGCATCATTTCAGGCGTAAGGTAACCTACCGTTCCAACCTCTTGCACCTGACCCTGTGCACGATAGTATGAACACCCTTGAAGGGAAATCTTACCCATGCCCAGCGCGATTGCGAGCAGGTCTGTCATCTGCTCACTCGCTTTGTGGTTGTCGCCGTTATTTTTTGCAGCCTTGAACTGAAGGTTCTTTTCCATCGCAAAGATATGCGCGATCTCGTGGGCCAAAATCGCTCCTATAACTTGCCCCATTCCGACAAACTTCGGATTGATCCAGATGCTATACCGATTTTTCCCGAACCGCACCACATGCCCGGCAGGGTTTTTCCCGTGAAATCCAAGGAGCTCTACATTGTCTTCATGGACGAATGTCGCGCCAACTGAAATCCCGCGCAGTTGGCAGTGCTCACAGAGTTGATAAATCTGCTCTTGGATTGCGTCAATGTTGTCCGAATCCGAAGCCTGGAGACTAAATGGCGCTTCTTTAAAATGTCCGTGCTTCGAACTTAGGGCCCTGCCAATACTGTCAATATTTTTGATGAGCTGGCTCTTTGCTCCCGAACTTAAATCTGATTTTCCGTCAGATTTAAAACCCTCACCGACAGCGCTTTTATTCGGCTTGCGCCTGTAGCTTCTCTCCTGCTGATATATGAGTAACAAGAAGGGCGCCGACAGAAAAAGAATCCCAAGAACTTCAGAGATGGTCATTCTAGTGGTTCGCTCTCATAGGCGCATAACGCCGAGGCTCAGCCGCCGCAACTCTTAGCTGTCCACCCAAACGAGGTTGCGGGCGGCTGAAGCCATTGGTTAGGGGCTGAGTCCTCATGGTTGTGACATGTGCAAACACCATTCTGCATGTCTACGCACATGGAAATCGTTTTGTGAGGCTTCCGGCCAGTCGTTATAGTTTTTAATGCCCGGCTCAGGTGCTATGCCGGCCAATATTTCCTTCGCTACGCGTCCCGCAATTTCCTTCTTGTTAATCTGAGTTAGATGAATCGCTGCAAAAATCCGGATCTTCAGATCTATTTTCTTGTTGATTGCCGTTTCTTCCACGAAGTGCTTAAACTCCTGGTCGTTTCGTGATAATTCAAGTTTGTATTCGCTTCCGGGAGTGTTTGGTGTGAAGAAAGCGCTCACTGCGGATGTGTTCCCTTTTTCTATCTCTCGCCTTAACATCCCTATCGCAAATGCCTGCTCACCGTTCTTATAGAGCGGCCAGAAAGCGGCGACTCGAACTGGGCCAGAGGGGTCGTTGGTATATACCTTCAGATACGGAACTAGTCCAGCACTCTTGTATTGCACAAGAGAGCTCACCGCCCGCCAGCGCTCCTCAACTCCGGCAACATGTTCGTTGATGAGAAAAACCGCTATACGCCAGGGCACCCAGCCACGAATGACGATATTCGTAGCAGAGGCATAATCATTGGCCTCTACGCGCGGAGGTAAGAGGGAAAAAAGGAGCAGAGCGGAGATCAAAACTCGGTTCATGGTTCTTTCAAATGCCCCTAACTTGTGATTAGACTGGTCGGCTCAATTCGGAGCCAAATCCGGTCATCTTCGAATTGTATAGGCAAAACCATCATTTCGCCACTTCTTTCCGGACACTATTAAACCGCGAAACACGGCAAGGTGCAATGCGAATGGTTTTCGCGTGGCAATGCGGTATCAAGGCTTCCAATCCACCTTAGGCCGCAGCTCCTTCTGCGCGCAATCCCTAAGATACAGATTAATCAGGTTCTGATAAGGCATTCCCACGGTTTCCGCCAACCGTTTGAAATAAGCCACAGTCAAAACATCCAATCGTATCGTGACATGCCGCTTGAGCTTGGCGGCGTACGGATTCGGCATCGACTTCATCTTAGAGAAGTCGTAATGATCACGCATAGTATCGTCGGTATTCATTTTTTTCTTTCTCATTGGCCTTCCTCGCCGAAATGATTCGAATCGTCAATTCTTCTTCCCGGTAGCAGTGACTGACGACCAGGATTCCATGGCTCGGGCACATTCCCAAGAGAAGGTATCGCTCTTCCTCTTGCGAGTGGTCCGCGTCGAAGTAGCAGGGCGCAGATTCATCCTCGAATGCCGCCATCGCCGCGCCGAATGAGACGCCATGTTTACGGATGTTGTCCGCGTTCTTTTCGTCGTCCCACTCAAAGGTTAGACCGCTTATATTTACAGTATACATATAGTGTATGCTCACTCCCCTTTCGCGTCAAGGCCCAACCGGTCTGCGGGGCTGAGAATCCCGCGGCCCCCGCGGTTCAATACGTGCGTGTAGATCATCGTCGTACTCACATCCGCATGGCCCAGGAGTTCCTGCACCGTGCGAATGTCGTAGCCGTCTTCCATGAGGTGAGTGGCGAACGAATGCCGAAGAGAATGGCACCCGGCCGGCTTAGCCAAGCCACAGCGAACGCGGGCGTCCTTGAAGGCGCGCTGGAGCACCGATTCATGGAGATGATGCCGGCGTCGCACGCCGGTGTCGGGATCGGTGTAGTGGCTGGTCGCCGGGAAGACCCACTGCCACCCCCATTCTTTGGGAGCGTTCGGATATTTGCGTGCGAACGCGTTGGGCAACTCGACGCTACCCAACCCTTGCGATAGGTCCTCTTGATGTTGGGCCAAAACCTTGGCAAGGTGTCGTTGCAACGGTTCTTTGAGCATCGAGGGCAACGCGGTATAACGGTCCTTGTCGCCTTTACCGGCTCGAACGAGAAGCTGGTTCTGATCGAATTCGATATCTTTGACGCGCAAACGGCAGCATTCGAGCAGCCGCAAGCCGGAACCGTAAAGAAGCATGGCCATCAGCCGAGGTGTGCCGTTCATCGAGGCGAGAACGCGGCTGACTTCGTCTTTTGATAGGACGACGGGCAGGCGGATGGGTTTATGGGATCGTACCACCCCGTCGATAAGACCTAGTTTCCGGCCCAAGCCGTGCTCGAAGAAGAAGAGGAGCGCGTTCAGCGCCTGATTCTGCGTGGAGGCGCTGACCTTTCCCTGAACCGCGAGCTCCGTGAGATAACGACCGACATGAGCCTCCGATAGCTCCTCGACACGGGCGCCCGCGCGTGACAAGAAACGCCGCATCCAGCCGAGATAGGTCTCTTCGGTCCGGTGGCTCATATGCCGGGTGCGCATCGCCTCCCGCGCGCGGAGAAGCGGATCTTCTGACGGAGGAAGTGCGAGAGGCGCCGGAGCCGATACGGGCGGACCGTCGATCTTGTCTTGAGGGAAGGCGGCTCGGAGACGGTTCAGAAGGTCCGAAGAATCCGGTATGGACCACTGCTTTATGTCCGGAAGCCAGCGGCGATCGGGGAACGCCTTGATCGCCGTCAGGCGCTCCTGGGAGTAAGGAACGCGAACATGCACTCGTCCAGGCTCGCCCGGACGGACGACGATGATATGGGAGTCCACCTCATCATACGATTGAGACCCCCGAATTGTTCCGGCCTTAGAGGCGGTTCAGGAAGGACAACAGCCGCTCGTTGAAGGCGGCGGGATTCTCCGCGTTGGAGAAGTGACCGGCGTCGGGGATGAGGTGAAGCTCGGCGCCGGGGATGCGCGAACGCATGGTTTCAGAGAGAGGCAGCGGCGTGATCTTGTCGTGGGTGCCGACGAGAACGGCGGTCGGGGCGGTGATCTTGGAGAGACCCGGAACCGCGTCGGGGCGCGCGGCCAGCGCGGCGAGGGCGGCCATGACGGATTCGGCGGAGGACTTGGCGGCGACGCCATGGAGAAAGGACGAGGCGCGCTGATTGAAGATCGCGTCTTTGAGGAAGGGGCCCAAGAAGGCCTCCACCCCGTTCTTGCGGACGAAGTCGATGGCGGCGGCCCTTTTTACTTTGTTCTCGTTGGCGTCGGGCTCGGCGCGGGTGTCGCACAGGACGAGGCCGGCGACGCGATCGGGTGCGGCGGCGGCGATCTGAAGCGCGACATACCCCCCCATCGAGAGGCCGACGAAGACGGCCTTGCCCTCGAAGGACTCCAACACATCGGCGGCGGCGTGCTCGATGAGCCACGGCGAAGACTGGGCAGTCCCCCCGAAGCCGCGCAGGTCGGGGATGATGAGGTGGTAAGCGGACAGCGCGGAGATCTGGGGCTCCCACATCGCACCCGACATGGGGAAGGCGTGGAGGAGGACGACCTGCAGACCCTTCGCGTCGCCGTACTCGCGGACGGAGAGCTTCACTGGCGTTTGCCGATCTTCGAGTTGGGGTTGACGGCTTTGCCGTCTTTGTCGCGCACCTCGAAGTGAAGATGCGGGCCCGTCGAGATGCCCGTCGAGCCGACCTTGCCGATCATGGTCTTGCCGCGCTGGACGAGGTCGCCGACCTTGACCATGATCTTGGACAGGTGGCCGTAGCGGGTCGTCTGGCCGTTGTTGTGCTTGATGA
>JAYTIP010000426.1:0-12413 GCA_043731745.1 Elusimicrobiota bacterium
GACGATCAGGTCGCCGGTCGCGGCGAGCACGACCTTCGCGCGCCACAGCGGCTGCGGCGCGGGGCCGGCGATCACGTCGCCGCCGAGCGTGTAGTTGGAGCCGTGGCACGGGCACTTGAAACGGTTCTGGTCGCCCCACCAGTTCGGCGTGCAGCCGAGATGGGTACAGCGCGCCCACATCGCGTAGAAACCCGTCGGCGTGCGCACGATCCAGACGCGCTGCTCGTTGAGCCACTTGGTGGAGACGCCGAGGTCGTAGCCGGAGGCCGCGCCCGCGTTGAACTTCTGGGACGGCTCGTAGATCACGTTGGGGAACATGAAGCGCGCGCCGGCCGCCGCGGTGGCGGCGAAGAAAGCGGCGAGCATGGCCCAGCCGGCCCACAGGAAGTCGCCGCGCGACATGTCGGCGGGCTTGGCGGCGGGTTTCGGCGCGGCGGCCGGCACGGCCGCGGGCGTCGGATTCGGGGAAGGATTCGGAGCCGGATTCGGGTTGGTTTCGCTCATGTTTATCGGTTATTACCTATATTAGTTTCGGCGAAAGACGGCACCAAGAGACACAAAATAACAATTACCGCGCACACTGTCAAATTTTCCTTATTTAGACGCCCAATCGGCCTTCGCGGCCGAGTCGAGCACCCAGGCGTCGAATCCGGAGTGCGGCATCAAGGTTTTCCCGTCCCAGCGATAATCGAGCCCCGCTAGGTCCTTCTCAATCTTCGCTTCGATCCCGCCGCGCGCGATCAGAACCGGGACCACGACGACGGGGCCGGCCTTGCCTTCCTCCTTGCGCTCGATCATCCGGCGCAGGGCTTCCACGGCGGCGGCGCGGATCTCGGGAGCCGAGTCGTCGCGTAAAAGGCCGAAGCCGCAGTCGACGAATTTTGCCCCCGCCCCGGCCTGCGCGCAGAGGGATTTGAGCGTGTCGTTCCAGCCCCGCACCGCGGCGTCGTCGACAGGACCGTGCGCGACGAGGACGAGATGGGCCTTCGCGGCGTCGCCCGCGAGCGCCTTCGCCCGCTCGCGTAGAATCCGTCCGACGAGTTCGTTGTCGTCGAGCGCCCGCGACATCGCAACCGGCACGCGAGACTTGACGCGCTCAAGGGAGAACTCCATCGAGTGCCCGTGGGCGCCGGCGTGGTGCGCGTGCGCGGCGGCCATTCGCTCGTACGCGGACTTCAGGATTTCGGAGGGCTTGTCGGCGAGGCCCAGCGCGTAGCGCGTTTGATCAAGAACCTCGGAGCGGCTCTGGATGAAGAGCGGCACCGCGACGATCCGCGTAACGCCCCGCTTCTCGAGGCGGTCCACCGCGGCCTGAAGGGACGCGACGTCGGCCATGCCGATGGCCGTCTCCGCCGGAACCTTCGCGTCCACGCGAGCGCGCAGCTTAGCGACCTCGGCGTTCCAGCCGGCGTCGCCGCCGTGCGCGAGCAGCAGAATGCCGTACGGCGCCGGCGCGGCGAAAACGCCCGGGGCCAGCAGCAGCAAGGCGAGTGCGAGCTTCATCGCTCCGACTCCGAGTGCTTGAGGCTGATCTCGCGCCCGGTGGACAGAGAGCGAGCCCAATGTCCGAACTCCTCGGTCTTCGTATCGACGATGCGCCGCGCCGCGGCGACGGACTCGGCGCGCGATGCCATGTTCTTGGCGACGATCGCCTCGAGGTCCTCAAGGCGATAGAGGTACACGCCGTCGATCGCGTGTACCGATTCTTCTATGTCGCGCGGCATGGCGATGTCGATCAGAAACAGGGAGCGTCCGCCGCGACGCTTGACGGCGGTCTCGACGAGCTCTCGCGTGAGTACGGCGGACGGAGCGCCCGTCGAGGAGATCACGACGTCGGCGCGCTCGAGCTCCGCCGGGAAGTTTTCCCAGCGTACGGCCTCGCCCTGATGGCGTGCGGCGAGCTGGTAGGCGCGCTCCCAGGTCCGGTTGGCGACGGAGAGGCGGCTGACGCCGCGCGCGGCCAGGTGCTCGGCGGCGAGCTCGGCCATAGCGCCGGCACCGAGGATCAAAGCCGATTTGCCCTCGAGGCGGCCGAAGATCGTCTCGGCGAGCTGAACGGCGACCGAGGGCACCGAGCCCGAGCCGGCCGCGATCGAGGTCTCGCTTCGGACCTTCTTGCCCACGAACAGCGCGCGCTGGAAGAGCACATTGAGGCGCTTGCCCGTCATGCCCGCGGCCTTGGCCTTCTCGTAGCCCGACTTCACCTGCCCCAAGATCTCGGTCTCGCCGACGACGAGCGAGTCGAGGCCGGAGGCGACGGAGAAAAGGTGCCCGACGGCCGCCGCGTCCTCGCGAATTTCTCCGTGCGCGGCCAACGGCGTTCCGGCGAGAGCCTCGAGGGCCTCGAGCAGGGGGCCCGCCGACAGCGGCGAATCGTGCGTGGCCGCAGCATACAGCTCGAAACGGTTGCAGGTCGACACCGCCGTCGCTTCGCTCACTCCGCGCGCCTTAAGCTCGGCGAGCACCCGTTCGACGGGCACCGCGGCCAGAGCCTCGCGCGCGGCGGAGCCGGACTCGCGGTGGCTCCAGCTGAGGGCGACGAGCTTCATTTCCCCCCCAGGAAGTCGTGGCGGCCGGCGGAGAGCTCGGCGCCGAAGAAGGTCGCGAGCAGGCAGGCGAAGCCCACCATGGAGACATAAACCGGGCGCTTGCCGCGCTGACCCTGGGCGTAGCGCAGCCACAGGAACTCGCCGTAAAACACCGCGGTGATCAAAGACATCGTCTGCTTAGGGTCCCACGACCAGGCACGGCCCCAGGTCTCGTAGGCCCAGACGGCGCCCATCCCCAGGCCGAGTAGCAGCAGGGGCAAGGACACCGCGACGATCTTGCCGTTGAGCGCGTCGAGCTCGTCGAGCGGCGGCAAGCGGTAGCACAGCTCGCTCGGCTTGCGCGACTTGATCTGACGCTCTTGAATGAGCAGCGCGAGGCACACGCCGAACGCGTTGGCGAACGCCGCGTAGGCGGTCATGAGCACCATCGGATGGATGTTGAGCCAGTAGCTGCGCAACTCCGGTTTGAGCGGCGCGAGGGACGCGTCGGCCTTCAGCACGGCCAGGCCCAGGCTCGCCGCGACGAAGGGTAAGATGAAGACGCCGAGCACGCCGAGCTTCTTGCGCGCCTCGATGAAGAAAAAGGCGGTCGCGAGGGCCAGAGCCATGTAGGAGAGCGCGCCGAAGAAGGAGTTGACCGGCAGGAACCAGCGGTTTTCGGGAAACGACCAGAAAGTGATCAGGCGCGCCGCGAAGGCGCCGAGATGGAGGACTAGGCCCGTGCCGAGCGCGGAGAGCATCCACTTGCGCACGCGCTCGCTCTTGTAGGACGCGTAGCCCAAGGCCGCCGCGCAGGCCGCGGCATACAGTAAGAACGCCCCCCACGACAAGACGAGTTGGGACATGTCCCGTCTATTCTACCACGACGACGGTGTTAATCCCCGGACCAGGGATTGAAGCTTCCGCCCTTGATCGGGGCGTCGGCGCAGAGCTTCTCGTACAGCGCGATCTGCTTCTTGGTCGCGCCGCGGGTCTTGAGGCTCTCGAGCGTGTTGTAGTAGCCCATGTTGTACTCGGTCTGCGACCACGGGCGTCCCTTGGATGAAACCACGGAGGCGGCGGCGGCGCGAATCTCGTCGTCGGTGACCTTGGCCTTCTTCGCGCGCTTGAGCGTGCCGGCGACGAGGCCCAGCCCCAGGAAGCCGCCCATGCCGCGGAACACCTCGTCAATCGAGGGGATCGGGCCGTTGTAGCCTTGCGGCACGCCCTGAGGCACGGCCGCAGGCGCGTGCGACATCGCCCAATAGAGGCCGCCGTACACCGCGAGGACGAGCGCCGCGCCGAGAAGCCAGATCAAGAAGCTCTTGAGGTTCGAGTCCGTCACCGCAGGGACGGCGGAGGTCACGCGGCGTTCGCCCGTGCGCGCGTTGACCGCGGCGATCTCGTCGCCGCCCGACTGCAGGGAGTACCACAGGTCCTTGTCGCCGCTGACGGGCTCCACGCGCGGCAACAGGCTGACGCGAGTCACGCCCTCGATCCCGGACAGCGCGGCGTCGGGGGTGATCTTCACGCCCATCTCGAACATCCCCGCGGCCACGCCCTGCGCGGCCTCGCCGAGCTCGGTCAGCCCCGCGCGCTCGGGCGCGAAAGCGTCCATCATGGTCTCGCTCACCATCGTGCGCCGCGCCGGGACCTTGTAACGGAGGCCGCCCGAGGCGAAGAAGAAGCGCCACTCGTCGCCGATCCAGGCGCCGTTGAAGGTGCGCGTCTCGTGCACGGCCGACAGGAACTGGATCCGGTCCGGGGAGTTTCCGTCCTTGATGGCCTGCTCCCGCATGTTGGCGAGCGCGAGCGCGTAGAGCTCGTTGGGCTCGACGGCCGTCGTCATCCCGACCGCGGTCTTCTTGGCCCCGGCCTTCGCGGCCTTGTCCGAGACCTTGTCGACGCGCACGAACGCGCCGGCGGCGCCGACAGTTCCCTCACTGCCGTGGTCGTCGTAGAGTTTGTAGGTCATCTGCGAGCCGTTGCCGTCGGCGGCCGCGCGGGCGGCGAGCGACACGGAGGCGCCGGAGCCGAAGCCCTTGAGCTCGTTGCGCAGGAGCAGACCCGCGTGCTCGGCGTCGAGGACCACGAGCGAGGAGAACTGCTCTGAAGCGAGGGCTACGGGCGTCACGCCCTCAGGCGAAGGCGCGCCGCGGTACACACTCGTGCGCTGAGACGGCTCGCCCAGGAAGGTCGAGAAGTCCACGTAGATCAACGAACCCGGGACGGAGAAGGTGAACTTCCACTTAGATCCCTCGTGCGCGGGCATGGAGGCGGTCGCTTCGACGAAGCGCACGTCCGCGGCCGTCGAGCCGAGCTCGACGGCGATTTCCGAGGCGCGCTTGAGGGCGATTCCATAAGTCTCGTTGGGATTGCCCAGGCGGTCGCGGTTGGCGCCCAGCATGCCGAACGCGCCGAGGGCCCCGGTGCCGAGCATGAACAGGTCTTGACCGTGGCCGAACGGGCCGTTGTGAAGGCTCTCGCGAATCGCCTGCTCGCCCAGCGCGATGATCTCGGCGATCGCGGACGCGAGGAAGTAATAGCCCGCGCCGGCGCCGGCGATAATCGCCAGAATTAGACCGATCTGAATGGCATTGCCGACGCCGTCCTCATCGTCGGAACCCGAAACGCGCCGGGCCTTCGAGGCGACGGCCTCGAGCACTTTCTGAGTGGTCGCCGGGCCGTGGCCATCGAGCGCCCAGCCGTTTTCGACGCGCGGGTCCATCGCCCCGCCCACTCCGAGCGCCAGCACCCCGGGCAGGAGCTTGGTCATGTTACGGTCGGTCTCATTGCCCGTCTTGACCTGAGGCCGGCCGGAGAGCTTCTCGCCCAGGCGCGTCAGCCACGAGGCCTTCTTCGCGTCGCGAGGGATGAACATCGCGTCGCCGATCACGAGCGAGTCTTTGGCCTCGATCTCGAGCGCTTTGGCGATGTAGCCCGCGGCCTCGGCCTTGGTGATGATGGAGAAAGTCGTATAGGGCGGATTGGCGGGATCCTTCGCGAAGCGGGGCTGGACCTCGACCTCAAAGCCGCGCTTGGCGAGCTCCTCGTTAAGGATGCGGGCCGCGCCCTTGACGGCGTCCTGCGTGGAGCCGGGCTTGAGCATGAGCGCGTAGCCGTAGGTGTTGAAGGACTCGCCGGGCGTCTTCTCGTCACCCGTGTGCGCGACGGCGCCCACTTCGGAGAGGCGCGCCTTGGTCACGGCGGCCGCGGCCTTGATCTGCTCGAGCTGATCGGGCGTCAGGCCCGCGGCCTCGTGCACCTTCTGAGGCACGCCGTTTTCGTCGTAGCGGTAGACCTTGCCGCCGCTGTTGGCGGCGACGAACATGCCCGCGCGCTCGGCGACGGGGATGGACTCAAGCGACTCGAACACGGTGAGCTGGGTGGCGCCCGGGCGCTTCGTGTCGCCGCGATCGCTGATCACGGCGAAGTGCTTGCCGGCCTTGCGGATGGCGGCCACGGCGGCGACCTTCTCGGCGGGCAGGACCTCATTGTAGCCCGCGAGGGTGTCGTCGAAGTCGGAGAGCACGAGGGACTTGTCGGCGGCGGTCGCGATGATCTTGGCGCTCAGCGCGGGCGAGGCCTGGGGCATAGTGTACACCGCGCCGGTGAAGGAAGCGACGGCCTTCAGGACGAGCCGGTGGAAGCTATAAGAGGAAGCCGAGGAGATAGTCTTGAAAGCGGCCGGAGCCGCGGCGGGCACGGCGTCCGGCTTGGGCGTCTCGGGGGTGGCGGCGGCGGGTGAAAGCGCAGACGAACGGGCGGACTCGACGCCGGCGACCTCGGGAACTTCTCCGGTCGACGCGGCGGAGCGCGCGCCGGTCAGGATATTTTCCAGGTCGCGTCCGGCGCCGGCGGCGGCGGCGCCGCCGGTCTCGGGCTTCGACAGGGCCTTGAGCGCGGGAGCGGCGGCTTTCAGCGCCTGCGCGACTGCGGCGGCGGGAGCGGCGGGCGTGAGCGCCAGAGGCGCGGCAGAGATCACGGGAGCCGGCGTCGCGACGACGAGCGACGGCGCCAGCAGCGGAGCGGCGCTGAGCGAAAGGGCGGTCGCGGGAGTCGCGAACGAGGGCGCGCTCAGCGAGGAGCCGAGGCCCACCTGCGGCGCGGGGCTCGCGGGAACGACGCGGGCCGAGAGAGTTTGAGCGGCGGCGGTCTGCGCGTCGAGACCGAAGGAGAGGATGAAGAGCGCGGCGGAGAGGACGATCGAGACGAGGCGGTTGAGGCGTCGGGCCATGCGAGGTTTTCTCCCTAACTCTGGTTCGGCGTCAGGTTCTTATTATAACGGCCGCGCGCCTCCTTGTTCTGGGCCATGCGGGCATATCGAGAAGGCAAAAGGTCTAGGCCTTGCAAAATGACAACCTAGGCCCTTAGACCTACTTGCGTCTGGGTCTCATGGCCCTTATCTGGGTCCTTCGGTCCTATTACTCTTAGGTCCATGAGCCCCCTCCGAATCGCCGCGGCCTTGTTGTCGACCCTAATTCTCTCCTCGTCCACCCGGGCGCAGTTCTGCCCGCTCGACGCCGGCGAGACCATCCACAAGATCGTGGCCTGCAAGCCCGGCGTCTCCACCGACGCCTGCCGCAAGCTGGCGCAAAGCGTCGGCTGCTCGGTTGTCCGCGAGCTTCCTTCGATCAACGCGATCGTCATCGAGCTCCCGGCCTTCCGCGCCGAGGGCGCCGAGGCCAAGCTCAAGGCCTCCTTCCAGGTCGATCTCGTGGAGACCGACCGCAAGATCAACTGGCTCAAGGCCGTGACCGTCCCCGTCTCTCCCGTGGCGCTCGCTCCGAGCGTGCAGTTCGAAATTCCCGACGCGGTGCGCGACATCCTCAAGCGGACCGGCGCGCTCAAGCCCAAGGCCGGAACCGGAGACGCCGAGCAACCGTGGGGCATCCGCCGCGTCAACGCGGCCGGAGCCTGGAGTGCTACGCAAGGTCAAGGCGTCCCCGTCGCCATCATCGACACCGGCATCGACAAGAACCACCCCGATCTCGCGGGTCAGGTCGCGGGCGGCTTCAACGCGCTTGATCCTCAAAAGCCCGACGCCTGGGCCGACGACCAGGGCCACGGTTCGCACGTCGCCGGGACGATCGCCGCCAAGCGCGACGGCCAGGGCGTCGTCGGCGTCGCTCCGTTGGTGCGCCTGTACGCGGTCAAGGTGCTCGATAAGGACGGCAACGGCGGGTTCTCCGACGTCATCGCGGGCATCGAGTGGGCGGTCAAGAACAAGATGGCCGTCGCCAACATGAGCCTCGGCGCCGACGAGGGCAGCGAGGCGCTCAAGCGCGCGGTCACCGCCGCCACGAAGGCGGGCCTGACCATCATCGCCGCCGCCGGCAACTCCGGCGCGGCCGTGGGCTATCCCGCCAGCTATCCGGAGACGATCGCGGTGGCCGCCTCCGACGACAAGGACGCCGTCGCCGATTTCTCGAGCCGCGGACCCGCGGTCGCCGTGATCGCCCCGGGCGTCGACGTGAAGTCGGTCAAGATGGGCGGCGGCTATGTCCTGCTCTCGGGCACCTCGATGGCGACGCCCCATGTGACCGGCCTGGCCGCGCTCGCCTTCTCCCGCGGCGCGCATAACGCCTCGGCGATCCGCGCCGCGCTGTACGCCGCGGCCACGCCGCTCAAGGGATTGGCGAGCGAACTGCAGGGACGCGGGATGATCGACGCCGCGAAGCTGATCAAGTAAACCGATATGGACGGGCGCCGATCCGAGGGACCTTACCCCAGGTTCTCGCGGACAACCGGCGCCCGTCCTCTTTTTTACCGGGGCGCGAAGGCCAGCGGCTCGACGCCGGGAAGAAGCTCCCCCTCGTCGTAGCCCGGCGTGCGCAGGTCGTGGAAGTCGCGGTAGCCGCGAAACGCGGTGCCGCCTGCGGCGGGCGTTTCAATTAGAACGAACGGACCTTGGGCGTCGCGCTTGAGCCCGAAGAAGCGCCCGCGCACCTTCGCGCCGCCGGCGAGCACGAGCTCGACAGGCGCGCCGAGAGGGACCTTCCCCTCCACGTCTGCGATCGTCGCGATCTTGCCGTAGGAAGAATAATGATCCGTGCGCAGGGCCGCCTTATCGACTCGGTGATACTTCTTCTGAATATGAGTCGTGCCTTTCGCGCTGACGAGCTGGATTTCCTCGCCGTCGGCCTTCACGAGACGGCCCGAGACATCCTGCGCGGAGTACTTCAAGTCGTCGAGGTCGCGGATCTCGAGCTCGACGACGCGGCCTTTGTAGGCCGCGAGGTCGGTGAACGGATCGGCCACGGGCGGACGATTATGCACGACGACCTCGTCAGGGCGGATCGTCGCGCCGTCGAAGAACACGTCCACCTTGCGCCTCACCTCGGCGATGTCCCCGGTGTTCATGCCGACGCCGAGCAGCTTGCCGTCGGACTCGAACACCATCTTGCCGCCGGCGATCCCCCGGAAGGAGCCGCTCACGGTTTCGCCGTCGTTGAGCTTGACGCTGACCTGCGGCGAGGTCGGCGTGTCGCCCCGCATCGAGTTCAGGACGGCGCGAGTGCCCTCGTCCTTCGCGCCGGCGACGAGCGAGCCCCATTGCTCGGTCGTTAAGTCCTTGCCCTTGGCGGGCAAAGCCTTCGCGTCGATGGGCGTGATCAGAGAGGGCGCCAGCGCCGGAACGGGCGCGTCGGGCTTGGGCGCGACGGCGGCGGCGGGCGATAAAGAGGAGCCCAAGGCGGGCGACAACGAGAGCGCGGGCACGGAGACGGCCAAAGGAACGGCGGCGACCGCGGCGCCCGAGTTTGAAGTGGCCCGGCCGGCTTCGGCGGCTTCGCCGACGATCTGCCCTGAGGCTGAGTACGGCAAAAGTCCGCACGCGAGCAGCGCCAGGAGGGGTCTCATGCCCCCAGTGTAAGCCCGGACTTCGCTTCCGTCAATGGACGTTTTGGGCTTAATACTGATAATCACTGGCTCCGGAACGAGCGAATATCACGAATTCGAGATATTCACTCTCCCCGGGGAGAGTTCGGATCAATCCTTCGGCGGAGACAGCCAGAGACGCGCGAGGTTGAACAGCGCGAGCGCGACCATCGTCACGACGACGAAACCGAAGCCCTGTGCCGCAAGATGTCGGCTGCGATCCGTCGTCAAGAAGACCTGAAGAAACGGATAGAGCATCGCGGCGATCATGCCGAGCGCGATGACGACGATCACCGGCGAGACGGGCCTTCGGGGTTCGTCCATGGTCAGATCAGCTTGGCGCGAAGGAACAGCATGAACGCGAGTCTAGCAGAATTGTGTAGAATCCTTCGCGTGAAAGGACCGAAATACTCCGCCGCGGTGATGATTTCCGTCGCCGTGCTGTGCGTGACCGCGCTCCTGTGGCTGAGAGCCGACCGCGCGGAGAAAGCCCGGCGGGTCGTCGAGTGCCGCGCGCTGACCAAGGCGCTCGACAAGACCGTCCGCCAAAGCTCCGATCGGATCTACGAAGGCATCGCCGAAAGCCGCTGGGACGGCGAGGCCAAGCGCTGCCTGGCCGCCCTCGAGTTTCACTACAAGCCCTGCGACCCAAAGCAGCTCAAGAAGAACGCCGCGTCGTGCGCGGGCCCCGACGCCGACATCGCCATTTACACCTTCCTGAACGGCGGCGCCCGCCCGCTGATCATCTGCGAGCGCGTCTACGCAACCGGCGCGGCCTCCTGTTCCGAGTCGGTTTACGGCGTGGACGGAGCGCTTCTGACCTCCCGGGAACTCCCCCCGGACCAGTTCCCCGCCATCAAAGCGGGAATGATGGGAACGAAGCCTTAACCTCTTAAAGTCCGGCACCGACGGTTTGACGACGGTCAATGACTGGGTCCGGAAGGAGCATGGTAGAATATGGCAATGGATCAGAAAAACCCTCTCGATTTTCACGGTTCCGGTCTCTGGGCGGTCGTCCTCGGAGGCTCCTCCGGCTTCGGGCTGGCCACATCTAAAAGACTGGCACGAGCCGGCTTCAACATCTTAATCGGCCACAAGGACAAGGAAGGAACCGTCGAGACGGTGATCAAGCCCCACTTCGACGAGATCCGGGCCTCGGGCGTCAAGCTCATCACCCACAACATCAACCTCTTTGACGAGGACGGTCGCGGAGAGCTGTTCGAGAGCATCCAGACCAACTGCGGTCCCGGCAAGGTTCACCTGTTCATGCAGTCGATCGCCGCCGGCTCCTGCCGCCTGATGATCGAGGACAAGACCCCCGACTTCCGCGGCATCGCCATCAAGGGCTTGGCCGACGCGCTCGGCCTGCCGGCCGAAAAGGTCAAGGCCGCCGTCAACACCGCCTTCCACGAGAAGGGCTGCGACGCGTTGCACACGATCGCCGAGTCGCGCATTCCTTACCGGGAAGAACTGCTGACCCAAGAGGATCTCGAAAAGACGATCTTCATGATGGGCTACGACTACCTGCTGTGGGGCCGCGAGCTGTGCAAGGAAGGCCTGCTCACGAAGGACGCGCGTTTGGTGGCCATGACCTCTGAAGGAAACGAAGTCGCATGGAAGGGCTACGCCGCCGTCTCCGCCGCGAAGACCGCGCTTGAGGCCTCGTGCCGCGCGATGGCCGTCGAGTTGGCACCCTACGGCGTCTCCTCGTACATCATGCAGGCGGGCATCACCGACACGCCCGCCGGCAACGCGATCCCCAACTTCGACCTGATGAAGGCCCAGGCCCGCATCCGCAACCCGTTCCACCGCCTCACGACGCCCGAAGACGTCGCGGAGACCATCCTCGGCTTGTGCGGTCCGACCTTGCGCTGGGCCAACGGCGCCATCATCCGTGCCGACGGTGGAGAGGCCATCTCCGGCCTCGCATGAGCAACCCCTTCAACATCCTCGGAATGGGCTGGGCCCTTCCGAAGAACGAGATCGACAACGACTTCCTGCATAAAGAGGTCGGCCTTAAGAAAACGCCCGACTGGTGCATGTCGCGCCTGGGCATCCAGACGCGCTACTCCGTCCTCTCGCGCGAGTACATCGTCAAGACGCACAACAAAGACCCCATGGCCGCGATCGTCCACGCGCGCTCCCTCGGAGAGACGCCCGTGACACTCGCGGTGCGCGCCGCGCAAAAGGCGATGTCCCATTGCGGCGTGAAGCCCTCCCAGATCGGCATGGTCGTCGTCAACTGCGACCTCCCCTTTGATTTGGTTCCGGGCACTTCGAATTACATCGCCAAGGCGCTGGGCATCGGCCCGGGCCCTCACATCGATTTGAATACCGCCTGCTCCTCCTTCGCGCGGCACATGATGTACCTGGGCGACCTGCGCGACCAGGCCTGGCCCGAGTTCGTGCTCACGATCCAGACGGGCGCCTACACCACGCGCACCGACTACTCCCCGGAGAACTTCGACGGCTACATCTGGGGTGACGGCGCCGCCGCTCAGATCTGCTCGCTCAAGCACAAAGGCCGCGTCAAGGTGGAGCCCATCGTGTTCGGCACCGACCCCCAAGGCGCCGACGACGTGAAGGTCGACGCGACGCGCCATTTCTGGCAGGACGGCTCGAAGGTCCGGGAATTCTCGATTCGACGAACGGTCGAGATGTTCGAACAAATCGCCGCCGCGAAGAAATTGTTCGCCGAGGACGTGTACACGGTCACGCACCAGGCCAACTTCGTCATGCAGGAATCAATCATCGGCCATTTGAATCTTCCGAAGGAACACCACATTAGCAATGTTCAGAATCAAGGCAACATCGCCTCGGCCGGCATGCCGTCGGCCATCGCGCAGCGGCTCGACAAAATGAAGAAGGGCGATCAGATCGTTTACGCGGTTTTGGGCGCGGGTTTGGCGTGGGGCGGCGGGTACATGGAGGTGCAGTGATGGATATTGCGATCGTTACGGGAGCCTCCGGTGGTATCGGTGCCGCCATCGCGAAACACATTGCCGT
>JAYTIP010000427.1:0-5347 GCA_043731745.1 Elusimicrobiota bacterium
GTGAGCGCGAGAAAGAGATCCTCGAGCGTTCGGGGACGAACCCGCAGATGCGTGAGACTTGAGCCGCCTTTCTTGAGTGCATCAAGCGCGGCCTCGACCTCGTTGGTCATCAGCTCAGTCATCTCGCCGCGCTCCACCGCCTGGCCAGGCAGGCCGGATTCGGGCTTCTTGAAATCGGTGGTGGGGAGTTCGATCACGACGCCATCGAAGTGCTTCTTGAGAAGGGCGTCCGGCAAACCCTGCGCGATGATGCGGCCCTTGTCGACGATGGCGATCTCATCGCACAACGCGTAGGCTTCTTCCATGTAATGGGTGGTGAGGATGATCGTCTTGCCGCGCGCCTTGATCTGGCGAGCGAGGTCCCAAAAGTTGCGCCGCGCCTGCGGGTCGAGCCCCGTCGTGGGCTCGTCGAGAAAGACCACGTCGGGGTCGTTGACCAAGGCGAGAGCGAGGAGCGCGCGCTGACGCTGGCCACCGGAGAGCTTCTCCGGCTCGCGATCGAGCAACTCGCCGAGATCGCAAAGCTTCGAGAGTTCAGCCTCGGGCAAGCGTGTCGGATACAAAGCGCCGAATAAATTTAGGAGCTCGCGCACGGTCAGGTTGTCCTGAAGCGCCGTATCTTGGAATTGAATTCCGGTCTTCTCACGGAAGGAAGGCCCGATCGGGGCGCCGCGATATAAAATTGTGCCGCTGTCGGGCAGCAAGATGCCTTCCATCATTTCGACCGTGGTCGTCTTACCCGCGCCGTTGGGGCCGAGCAACCCGAAGCACGACCCTTCACGCACCGACAGGGACAATCCGTCCACAGCGTTCGCGGTCGCTTTCGGATAACGCTTGATCAGACCGCGGGCCTCGAGGACGATGCTCATGCCGCAAGTATACAACTTGGGGTCAGACCCCTCGTTGTTGCGTTGCCGCGATGGAACTTTTTGAGGGTGTCAATCGTATGGAAAGTATGCCGAGACGAAATCGAATTCACTTTGACGGTGCGACTTACCACGCGATGGCGCGGGGCGTGGAAAGACGCGCTATTTACCTGGATGACCGCGATCGTAATGGCTTTCTTGAGCGAATGCGGAGATTCGAACGAGAGTGCGCCGTCCAGATACTGGCGTATTGTTTGATGGGAAACCATTTTCACCTTGCTATCAGGGTCTCTTCAATCCCGTTGGCTGAATTCATGCAGAGACTGAAGGGCGAATACGCCGCAGTTTTCAATAAGCGATACGATCGGGTGGGCCATTTATTCCAGTCACGCTACGAAGCCAAAGTATGCCTGGACGAGCGTTACTTGATGACGCTGATCCACTATATCCACATGAATCCGGTTCGAGCGGGTCTCGTCTCTGATCCGCGCGATTGGCCGTGGTCGAGCGCGTCCTCTTTTGGCGGGCCGTACCCGGATCTAACCGGCTTTGATCCCTGGTTTGACGCGGAATCGGAAAAAGCGCGCAAGATCGCGGACGAAAAACTCCGATGTCTCGACGAGATCGGGATGTTATCCTTGGCGAGAGGGCCCGTGACCGTGGAAGATTTGCGCACGGGTCTGAGAACGCTGGCGGCGACTCAAGCGCGCCAACGATTCGTCGTAGAAGCGGTTAAACGCGGGCATTCGCTTGCCGAGTCGGCGCGCTGGCTCCAGACGACGAAAAGCACCGTCGGCCGATTACTCAGAGCCACAACGCAACAACCGGGGGTCTGACCCCTAGTCGTACGCGGGGGCGATGGGCTTGGTCTCCCGAGCAAGCGCGGAGCGGGCGAGTTCGGCGTCGGAGGCGAGGCGGGCGGAGTCGGCGCGGGCGCGCAGGGCGGTCCAGGTGGCGCGCCAGGGGAGCCAGTCGCGGGAGGAGGCTTCGGCGTCGGCGCGGGCTTCGTCGAGGATGACGGCGGCGGTGGCCAGGGCCTCGGCGCGGCCGTCGGGGGCGGGAGCGAGGCGGACCTTGAGCCAATGCGGGTCGAGGCGCGCGGCGAGGCCGAAGTGGGCGGAGAGCGGGCGGACCTCGTCGTCTTCGACGCGGACGCCGCCGAAGGCGGCGCGCGCGGTCTCGCGCGGCGGAGTGGACGAGTAGGGAATCAACGCGTAGTCCACGCGGCGGTCTTCGATGGTACGGCCGCACATCTCGTCGCCGTGCGAGACGCACAGGTCGCGCGCGCCGAGGAAGTCGAGGAACAGCTCGGTCTCCTTGTCGTCGGAGGAGACGGCGAGGTCGCCGAGGAGGACGAACGGGCGCGATTTCGATTGCGCGCGCACGAACTCGGCGAGGGCGAGCAGGCGGCCCAAGGTCTTGGCGCGCGCGTCGGGCTCGAGGCGCGCGGAGTAGATATCGACCGCGGTGCCGCCCGCGTCGACGCCCGCGCGCAGGACGCCGCCGCCGCCGAGGGCGAGGGAGGCGAAGTCGAGGACGGGACGGCGGCTCGTCACGGCGAGGCCGAGGCCGGAGTCTTGGACGCGATGGCCGTGGCCGGCGGCGGCGGCGAGGGCGTCGGCGTCGTCGGAGCGCCAAAGTTCCTGGAAGGCGGCGATATCGGGCGATTCGGTTTTGAGGCCGCCGGCCAAAGCGGCGCGTCGCGTCTGCCAGCCTTGGTGCACGCGGCGGGGACCGGCGACATTGAGGGTCAAGACGGCGAGGACCGCCGCCGCGGCGCTCATGCGGGGATTATTTTTCCGAGCACGCGCGGCCCGCGCGCGCCGGTCGCCGCCGGGGCGTTGCCGGGGAGCCCGTCGAGAGCGCGCGCCGCGAGCCAGGCGAAGCACGCGGCTTCCTTGGCCATGACGGGCAGGTCGGTCGCGCCGACGCGCGCGGGGGCGAAGAGGGCGCGCAGGCGGCGCATGAGGTGACGGTTGAGCGCGCCGCCGCCGGAGACGACGACTTCCGACAGCGGTCCGGGCGAATTCTCGAGCACGGTCAGCCACAGCGAGCGCGCGGTGAACTCGGTCAAGGTGGCGAGCGCGTCGGGCAGGTTTTTCTTCGAGAGCCGAGGGTAGAACTTGTCGAGGAGCGCCGGGCCGAAGGTCGAGCGGTCGAGCGACTTCGGCGCGGGACGGAGGAAGTAAGGGTGTTTGAGCAGGCGCGCGAGCTTGGTCTCGTCGACGCGGCCCGCGGCGGCGAGGCGGCCGCCCGAATCGTAATGGCGCCGCCCGCCGGTGGCGCGGCGCACGGCTTCATCGAGGAGAGCGTTTCCGGGGCCGGCGTCGAAGGCGGCGTGGATTTTCCCGCGGCCGAGTACGGTCGCGTTGGCGATGCCGCCGATGTTGACGACCGCGCGGAGAGCGCCGCGCCCGTACAAGAAGAGGTCGAAGGCGGGCACGAGCGGCGCGCCCTGTCCGCCCGCCGCCAAGTCGCGCGGGCGGAAGTCGGCGACGACGGTGAGGCCGGTGCGTTCGGCGATGATGGCGGGCTCGGCGATCTGCAAGGTGTTGGGCGGGACCGCGTTGGGGCCATGCCAGACGGTCTGGCCGTGGGAGCCGATGAAGGCGGGGCGGGATCGCCCCGCGATCTTCAAGGCGGCGGCGGCGAAGGACTCGCCGAGCTCGGCGTTGAGCCGGGACAGCTCAGCCACGCTCAAAAAAGGAGCGCCCAGAACACGCTTTTTCAGGGAAGCGGGATACGGGTAAGTGCGGTGGCGAAGAACGCGAAGGCCGGACTGGGACAGGCTCACCAAGGCGGCGGTGACGCCGTCCGCGGAAGTTCCGGACATCAAGCCGACGGCCAATCGGGGGCTCATCGAGGGGGACTTTAGCAAATGACTTTAGGCCTTGAAACGAGGCCTTACCGGGGTTACACTCCGGCTACCCCTCGATGCACGCTCCGAAAACCCTGGCGGCGGTCTCTTTCTTTATATGGACGGCGGTTTCGCCGATCCTCCCCGCCTTTCCGGCCGTTCCCACCGCCGCTCCCGCCGCCAACCGCGCGCCCGCCACCGTGGCCGAGCCCTCGGGCGAGGACTTCGACAAGGCGGTCGCTCGTTTAGAGAAGCTCGATCCCGAGATGGCCGCGGAGTACAAGCACCTCAAGACGGAAGTCGTCCGGCTGATTCCGAGCGTGCTCAAGGCCGAGGAGGACCTGCCGCTCGTCTCGAGCGACAAGATCGCCGAGTTCGACCGGCGCCTGCACCTCGTGCACGACCGCGCGGGCCTCATCGACGCGAAGACGGTGTCGAAGGAGGACGCCGCGGCGGCCGATCTCGCCTACAGCTTCCTCTGGCTGCGCGTGTCGCTGTTGTGCGTGAAGAACGCACCGGTTGACTTCAAGGAGCTGTCCGGCGCGCTGACCGTGCTCGAGAGCGGCGCGGACCTCCTCGAGAACGATATACGCTTTCTCAATCCCGGCGCGTCGGCGGCGACCAAGGCGCCCTTCAGCCAGCGCCTCAACTCGCTCAACGCGTTCGGGACGCATGTTTGGAATCGTCTGCAGGCCAACTCCCTCAACATCGCCGACATGGGCAATCCCGTCAACGAGACGCCCGGGCGCAAGGGAGGCGCGCCGGAGTACGAGCCCAACATCATCGGCAAGCTCGGTGTCGATGTGAACCCGTTGCAAAAGCGCGTGGCCGATCTGTCGCGCAAACTGCAGGGCATCAACGAGCGGTTGTGGGGCGCGGCGCCGGTGCTCGGAGACCCCAAGCGTCAAAGCGAAGCGTTGCGCGCCCGCATGAACAAGGTGCTCTACGACCCGTTCGCGCATAAACAGGGGGCCGGAGGCGGCGCCGCGGCCGCGGCGGCGGGTTTTGAGATGCCCCCGCTGATTATCACGGCCACGGGCCCCAAGCCCGCGCCGAAAACCTTGCTCGACATGGCGCGCGTCCCGTCTCCCGCCGCCGGCCAAACGCCCGACGTGCCCGGCCCCAAGCCGGCGGTGTACACCGGCGACAAGGGCCGCGACTCCGACCCGAAGGGCACCGCGAGGGTCAACGAGCTGCGTCAGCAGGGCAAGACCAGGACGATCGGGACTCCCGCGACGCGCGCGGCGTTCATCTACCCTCAAGAGGGCAGCACCTGCGGCATTGGAGCCCAGGTTCAGGTGCTGGCCGACGCGGGCGTCGTGAAAACCGACAGGGCCTCGCTGAAGGCGAAGGAAGACGAGCTCTACGAGCGCGCGGTGCGCCTCGGCTACTACAACGGCTCGACGGGAGATCCCAAGCGGCGGGAGAACGGCGGTACGGCCAATCAGCGCGTCGGCGACTTGCTCGACATGCCCGTGCGCAAGCACTTCGCCGCCAAGGACGAGGAGCTCTTCGCCGCCGTCCAGACCGGTCACATGATCATCGTCGGCGCGGACACCGAGCGCCTGTGGAACAATCGCGCGTTCCGCGGCGGCGGTCACTTCGTCGCCGTCACCGGAGCCGA